>NZ_JAUVEY010000192.1:0-2900 GCF_030594565.1 Methanococcoides sp. | reverse complement strand
GATGGCTGCAAGATGGAAGCTACCTTGAAAAGACCTGAAAAATCCAGTACCTTTCCTTCATGTTCCACTTCTATCTTCCCGCGGTATGCCAGATATACAGCTTCGATAAGTGTAAGCTCAAGCCCGTTTGGTTTAGGCCTGCCGTAGTACCCGTTATTGTAAAACTCATTAATGGCTTTTTTTTCTACAATTACACGGTCTTTGACTATCTCTGCTCTCATTCTTTATTACCTCTGTATCTGATGGCGGAATCCACGAAGGATGCTGCAAATTCTTTATATGAAGCTGCTTCCAGATGCGCGTATGCACCAAGGGTATTGTTCCTGACAAGTCCGTCCCATCCGTCACGTATCCCTGTTCCGCGGGATAGCTTAATAGCAAATTCAGCATCATCCGGTAGTTCGGTCACTTCTGAATGATGGAACTCATGTCCGATGAACGAATTTCCTTTACTGCCGATCACTGTATCTTCATCGAGCTGGCCTATATTGTAACTGACCACACGTTTGTGTCCCATGAGGGAATGTCCGGGAAGTGCTCCGACCATTTCATGAGTGGCCTCCGGCATTTCCGCCATGTGGTATGTTCCTTCGTCTTTCACACCAGTTGTGATCCTCTCGGTCAGATACATAAGTCCCCCACATTCACCGTATATGGGGAGTCCGTTCTCCGATGCTTTCCTTATGTCCTCCCTCATGCTTTCATTTGCCTCCAGCTCAGCAGCATAAAGTTCGGGATAACCGCCGCCCAGATAAAGGCCGTCCATATTCGGCAGTCTCTCATCGTGGATGGGGCTGAAATATTCAAGTTTAGCTCCTGCAAGTTCCAGAAGCTCAAGATTGTTATGATAATAGAAGTTAAAAGCCTCATCAAGTGCAATTCCTATCACAGGTCTTTCACTTTCAAGCTTTCTGGGTTTGAATATGGTGTTCTCTGCTTTCTTTAAAGGCTGTGCCTGTTGAGCTATCTCAATGAACTTGTCAATATCGATGCCTTCCGATATCCTTTTCTCGATAGCTGCAAGACGTTCATCAAGATCATTGACCCGGCGTCTTTCCTCGATTGCAGGGACAAGTCCAAGATGACGCATGGATATCTGCATGGCATTATCCCTTGGGATTATGCCGAGTACAGGAAGTTTGGTAAAATGCTCAACTGCTTCCTTCGCCTTTTTTGCATGCCGCATGCCGCCGATATTGTTGAGTATGACACCTACGATATTGACGTCAGGGTCAAAGTCCTTATATCCATTGACAAGTGCAGCTGCAGAGCGAGTGATGCTTCGGGCGTTGATAATGAGGATCACCGGACATTTCAGCATCTTTGCTATCTGTGCGGTGCTTCCCATATCCCCAATGCTTTCCAGTCCTTCGAAAAGCCCTCTGACACCTTCGATCACAGCGATCTCGGCTTTGCCATCCACTTCACATGCATGTGCGAACACATCAAGGACACCCTCCTCTCCCATGAGGTACCCATCAAGGTTGCGTGCTCTTCTTCCTGTTATTTCGGAATGGTAGCTCGGGTCTATATAATCAAGGGCTACTTTGAAAGGCTGTACATTATATCCTCTGGTCTTAAGAGCTGCCAGCAATCCGGCGGTGATGGTAGTCTTTCCGGAAGATGACCTGTCAGCAGCAAGGAGCACTCTTGGAATATTGAATTCTTTATTATCTGCGGATGGCATGATGATATCTCTTTTTATCTGGTAAGCTCTCTGAGACGCTCATCGTCAAGAGCAACAGGCATAACTGAAGTATCGCGTTGCATGATAGCTTTCGCAAGGTCACGATAAACTTGTGCAATGCTGGAGTCAGGTGCTTTTTCCATGACCGAGAAACCGTCCCTCTCGCAATCCTGCACGATCTGTTCCTTTGGTATAAACGCCATAAGGTCGGATCCTATCTCACTTGCGAACTTGGTCACTATCTCTTTTTCACGGCTCACACTGCGGGAATTACATATGATCCCGCTAAGAGGAGTGTTTATCTTTGCCAGTCCTCGGCAGATATTGTTCGCTGCATAAAGGGGCATATATTCACCGGAGGTCAGGACATATGCTTCCTTTACAAGTCCCTTGCGTATGGGTGCTACAAAGCCACCGCATACGATATCTCCAGGAACATCGTAGATGATAAGGTCCATTTCATTCAACGTTTTTGATATCTTCTTAAGTGTCTGGATGGCTACGATGATTCCGCGTCCGGCACAGCCGATACCTGGCTCGGGTCCGCCCACTTCCACACACTTTACGCCATTGTAACCGGTAAATACGACATCTTCCTCTTTCACATCCTTTTCCTCACGCAGAAGGTCAAGGATGGTCGGGATGCGTTTTCCTCCAAGAAGGGTGATGGATGAATCGCTTTTCGGGTCACAGCCAATTATCATTACCGTGTATCCCTCATCGGCACATGCGGCTGCAACGTTGGATGCAGTACTGGATTTTCCGATGCCACCTTTTCCATAGATAGCTATTCTTTTCTGTACGCTCATCTGCGAATGCTCCGTTTTATAATGATTCTTTTGCGACTTCTCTCAATGTTGCACCGAACTCGGATTCTACGATGTGGTTGACTCCGAGTGTCTTTGGATGCAGGTCTATCTCGACGATCACATGTTCGTGTCCCATTTCCTTAAGGGGTAATACCTGTCTTGGTCCGTTTGTAACGGATATCAGTTCCATATTGGATATGTGATCCATTGGGATTGCATGCGGGACTCCGCTTATCACAGCGAAATCGAAGTTGCTGTACTTGTCCTTTATCAGTTGGTCAACAGTATTCCCTGCAATAGGATACTCGTCAAGTCCGCCAATGTTCTCGTGGATGACAACGCCCTTTTCCTTCAGGTCGTTCGCGATGCATTCTGCATGATGGCGAACTCTTGGAAGTCCCAGC
>NZ_JAUVEY010000055.1:0-12710 GCF_030594565.1 Methanococcoides sp. | reverse complement strand
TCCACACCTGCAAGGGCTGCTTTGCCAACTGCTTTGTCAACAGCGGAAGCCCTGCTCACATCTTCACAGAATGCCAGGATATTGCTGTCAGTATCAGTGATAATGACCGAATGGGTACCTCCGGTGCGTCTCCATGTCTTTGCATCGGTCTTGAGGTGTTCCACTGCATTGAAGAGAACCTTGCGGTCAAATCTTATGTCAGAAACATTACCGACCTTTTTCTTGCAGGGTCTTGAGCCAATGGCACAACTGCAAAAATCGAATCTTGAATCAGGATCTATGTTACGTTTGGTCTTTCCGATACGGTCCGGACAGATGTCCGCTTCGCATATCAGACGGTCATCTTTGACCTCGACCGATATGATGTCAATGGCGTGATCGATAAAACCTTCACATATTAAAAAACCCACAGCTAGTTCTTCGAACTCCTGAGGGGTTGCAAAAAAAGAAGCAAGAGGGACGCCATTAAGAGAAAGATGGAATTCTTTCTCAACGATGACATCCACATCTATTTCGTTACTGCTGTCTTCCGTAAGCTCGACACCCTTATAAGAAAGATAAGGAGCGGAAGAATCCCGCTCCTCATCACGCCAGAAGTTATTCTGAACGTTCTTTCTTTCAACGTGCCAATCCAACGGCATGATCAAGCAATTTCCTTTATCTTTGCGAACAACTGCTTGAGTGTGTCTTCATTGCTCTGTGTGAACTCGAATGGAGACGTTGTGAACGGCTTGAAGTACATTGGCACGTTGTCGAGCCTGTAGAATGTACCGTCATTCTCCATTGCATCGATGACACCAGGAAGAACAACATCTGAAGCTGTTGTTGTTGGGCATGGAGCAATATCCAAGCAGGTCATTGGGATCTCTGCAAGATAGGATGCAGCATCTGCAGGAATGTGGTTGACAAGGTCAGCACACATAACGAATGCAGCGTCTACGTCCTTTTCTCTCAGAAGATCGACAGTGGTAGTCTCTCCAGGATTGTACCTTGGATAGCCTCTTGAGAAATCAATACCGAACGGGTATCCGTAAAGGTATGATGCGATCTGGTTGAAACCTGCCACATTACAGTGACCTCTCAGTGCACCTAGTGCGAACTTGGTACCGTGGTTGTTGTTAAGCTCTTTAACAAGGTTAAGACCAAGCTCAACGTTCCTGTGCTTGCCTATTGAAGAACCAAGACCAAGACCTACGGAAATGCTACCGAAGTTTGCATTCACCATTACATCGATCATTTCATCCATTACAGAGATAGGTACACCTGTGATCTCTTCCACAGATGGATGTGGACGCTTTCCGTTAAGGATGGTCATCAGTGCGCTCAAAAGCTCATAGTCAGAGTTTGGTTTGAGCTGTACGTGAAGGTCTGATGCTACTGCTGTATCGGTTCTTCTTGGGTCAACGGTAATGACCTTGCGGTCGAACCTTCCTTTCTTGGTCCAGTACCCTCTTGGGAAGACAGCATACTTTGACATGTGTCTTGGCATGGATGCCAGAGGATTGGTTCCCCAATAGATGTTCACGTCCGCCCTGTTCTTGGTCTGACCTGCTGTTGCACCAGCACATCCGCTTTCCTGAATACCCATGACAGTAGGACCGTGGCAGATAGTTGCATTGGAATCTGCTACACCGCCAAGATACTCAGCGATATGAAGACCGACTTCCTGTGCTTCGCATGAGGTCTCACTTCCGAGGAAGAAAAGAGGTCTCTTTGCGTTCACAAGCATCTCTGCTGCCTTCGTAAGTGCTTCGTCCCATGCTGCTTTCTCAAGCTTTCCACCTTTTTTGACAAGTGGGTCCTTAAGGCGGTGTGAGCTTACAACCTCCTGAAACTTAGCATTACCCATCTTGCATGCGTTCTTGACAGTGATCTCGTTATCTCCAAGCTCTACCTGGATATCATCACATGAAGCTCCGCATACCGGACACATAATGTTCTTAAAAACCATATCATTTACCTCCCATATAGAGATTAAGGACAACATCCTCTGCGCTCAATACCTCACCTTCTCCTGCCTCGACAGTCACAGGACTGCCTTTGTAGAGAGGAGAACCTGTTGAGAATGTATACGGATCAATGATCACGTTGGACCAGATAGCCCTTGGCATGAATACATCTCCATCCATCATAACATCTGTACATTTTGTATAAACTATGATGGAATGTTTTTCGTCCTTACTTGTTACTTTTACTTTTTCCGGGCATCCAAGGGATTCAAAATTAGAGGGGGAGATCCAGCATACTGCACACTCCTGTCTGTAAGCCTCTGAATATTTGTTACCACCTTTAGCGAGTCTGCCCTCATCAATGGTACTTCCTGTGTTAAGTAATACTTTCATTATCACACCTCACAGATTCATGTTTGTGTCCTGATAGACATAGAGTGTGCCCTTTGGCTTCTTTGAGATCGCATAGTCCCCAGTGAACTTCATGAACTCGCCAGAGCATTCTATATCATCGAACTTAAGGTCGCTTTCGTTCGCCATGTATTCAAAGCCGGGAGAGAATCTCTCGATGGTACCTTTTACAACAAATGTACCACCGGTCATCTCAGCACCGACAGAGCGGTATGCGTTTCCTTTTACAACGATAAGACCACCGTTCTGGCGAATGCCAGTGTAGTGACCGACATTTCCGCCAACGATGATCTCTCCGCCGCTGATACCGCCACCGAGGTTATTGTTAGCATTACCATCGATAACGATGCGTCCGCCGGACATTCCTACCCACTTACCACGGTATGCACAACCAACATGGTCCATTGCATTGCCTGTGATGTGAAGGAGTCCGCCTTTCAGTTCCATACCTGCCCAAGAGTCAGCATCCCCTTTAACAAGGAGCTGCCCACCTTCCATCTGGGAACCAACATGCATGCTGACAGATCCTTCAACAGTGATCTTGCCTGCAGTCATCTTTTCACCGATACGTTTTACTCTTGAGGTATCGCCTTTGATGACTATGGAAGTTTCCTCTGCGGAAGCACCAGCCTCGCCTTCCACATTAAAGAATGCGGAGAGAGGGAATTGTTCCGGACCCTGCCAAACCTGCAGAGCCTCGATCTCGCCCTTGTTCTTGCCGGCAAATGTATCAGGAGTGATAACATCCGCCTCTATTTTTAAACCAATTTCAGTATTGACTGTAAGAATGACTTCTGCCATGCTCTCACTGCTCCGTGTTTACCTTGATCACTGTTGGGTTGACCAGGTACTTCTCAGGTGTTGGATAGTGGTTAAAACCGTGTGAATAATACCTGAACCATTCCTGAACATCCTTAAGCATTTCTTTCTCATTTGCATCAGGAACGCTCGCGTCGGTGTAATATGTCCTTTTATCAGGGATCATAGTGATCTCACCATCGTGGCAGACAACCTCTCCGCCCTTGATAGTGTATTCAGCAGTGCTGAACTTGTTGATCAGGTCAGAATATTCCCTGGTGTCGATCTTTGTTGGGTCGATGTCGTAAATGGTAACATCACCATCTGCACCGATACCGAAGCTTCCCTTCCTGTGTGCCATACCAATGGTCTTTGCCGTATTAGCACGGGTAAGGATCGCAATGTCGTAAAGGGACATTTCCCTGTCAACGCCGCCGAGTGTACTTCTGTCGTTTGCCCATTTGTGACATTCGCTGAATGTCTGTTCCCTGAACTTCTCGGACATGAGCCAGCTCATGACAAGTGGATACTTGGTGAACGGTCCGCCATTTGGACTGTCGGTTGTCATGATGGTCTTCCATGGATCGTCGATAAGGAGCAGGCACTCAAGACCCATTGCCCACTGAGTACTGTGAACAGGGTTGCTCTTAAGATATGTAAATGGACAGACACCTGAACCACATTCAAGCTCAACATCGGTGTTGGACCATTTGCCACCAGTAAGCACTGAGAGATCATGGATGGAAGGACCATCACCGGTCATACATGTTGCTTCACCGAATGGTACACAACCACTGTCAATGACAACATGGTCAGCGTTGTTGATATAATCTGCAAGGGGCTTGACACCAGACTCGAAATCACGCCAGGATGTGCCGGCAAATGCATTGAACATCATGTGTGTGAGGTACACTGACTGATCTCTGCTTGCATCGATCTTTGTCTCAGCCCAGTTAACACTCATGTTCTGCTTTGCCTTTGTTTTGCTGGAAATACCAAGAGATTCCTTTGTTGTCTTGTAGTTTCCCGGATGACCAAGGTTGTTTGCGTGAAGGTGCATTGACATTGGCATACCGAGCATTTCGTTTACTTCGGTCAGCCCATCGATGATCTCCCTAGAGGATATCTCGAAGTGTATATTTTGCTCATCAAGGGAAGAAACGTTCTTACCCCAGCCCCAGTTCTCAACTCCACCGGGATTGACACACTTGATACCGTATGTCTTATGAGTTCTCATCATCCATGCAACATATGCTGCTGCCCTGTCCATGTCGCCTTCCTTCAAGTAGCGCATCATGAACCAGTTGTTACCGAGAACAAGGTAGCCACCCATATCGAGCATTGGGATGGAGCGCATCTCTTCGTGTGTGTGACGTGCTTCCATTGGAGGAACAGCTGCCTCAAAAGTAGTAGTATATCCCAACTTGGAGTATTCGTAACCTTCCATGTAGACGGATGGTACGGTCTCCCCTGAACCTGAGTGAGCGATAGCAGTTTTTGTCCTTGTTGTCTTGTAACCATCCTCAGGACGCATCATCCTACCGGTATTGACCTTAGCACCGGCAATATGTGAGTGAGAATCCACACCACCAGGCATTACGGTCTTGCCTGTTGCATCAATTATCTTAGCATCCTTCATGTCAGCTGCGGAAAGTTCGGAAACGACCACGCCGTCCTTGATGAAGATGTCCTGCTGTTCACCGTTCACTTCATTGAGCGGATCATAAACATATCCGTTCTTAATTACAATAGTTCCAGCCATTATTCAACCTCCCTCTTCTCAAGCCAGATTGCAGAGACAGGACAGATAAGAGCACATGCACCACATGAGCCACATACTTCCTGATCAACTACATTGACAGTACCGTTCCTTACCTCAAGGAGTGGTTTCTCATCAAGCTCATTTAGTGCACCTGCAGCGAGATCCTTTGAGGAATTCGCATTGACAGGACACATGATGACACAATTGCCACATCCAAGACATGCATCTTCATCTGTCACCAGGACAGAGGTCAATACAGGTGTTGCTGATGGTTTGTTGAGAAGTTTCTTCTCAAACAGAGCTTTCTTGCCCATGTCAGGAATGATCGCTGTCTTCTGGACATCGATAGCATTGACAGGACAAGCTACAGCACATGCACCACAATAGAGACATGCATCAGGACGTTGAGCGACCTTGTCAACTCTTTCTCCAGGAGCCCATTCCGGATTGAACAGTGCATTGCATGGACATACATCCACACAGGTACGGCATGCCTGACAGACATCCTCGTCACGTGTCCATGTACCTTCGAAAGGCTTCTGCACAGTAATAGCATCTGTTGGACATACCTCGCTACACCATCCACAGTGTACGCAGGTTTCCTGATCGATGATGGTCTCACCATCTATGCGTGCACTGCCATCGTTTGCGAGCCACTGCTTGGTCTCGATAGCACCCTGTGGACAGATCTGCTCACATACTCCGCAGTGTACACAATTATCGTTCACAGTTGTCGGTGCGAGCGAGCTGCACAGGAAGTTCTCATCGCATACAGGCTTTCCATCTTCTCTCATCTCAAGGGCACCTGTTGGACAGATCTTAGTACACATTCCACATGTGATACATGTCTCTCTGATATCCAGGTACTCCTTATTTATGAGTCCCCTGGCAACAGGTCCTACTGAACCTATGATCAATGTGTCCTTAGGACAGACCATTGTACAGGTCCCGCAACCAATGCACTTTTCTGGTAAATACACCACTTGCTTGTTATCTTTTGTCTGAACTACTATTTCGTTCATCTCATCTACTCCGTAATTATTGCTCATGCCTGCATGCTTCACAAAGCGCTTCTCCTTCATATTGGATGAAGCTCTCTCCACAATTCTCGCACAGCCTTACTTGCTTGCTTTTCTTGACCGGAACTTCGATCTCTGTAAAAGTGTAAGAATAAATGTTCTCGCCTGCTTCGAGTAAGATCGGCACAACCTCTTCATGACGCACTTTTTCAAGGTTCATGAACCATGCATGCAATCTCGGGTAAGCCGCAGTCTTTTCTGCGTCAAGATATATCCTGACAGCAGGCAGCTTGCTCTCGCCCGGTGCACCACGTTTGTTCACGGTAACAGCCATCTTGCCGTAGTCCTTGATCTTCATTCCCTTATTCCCGGTGGTAGCACCCTCGAGTATCTGGAATGGATCCGGAACACAGTTGGATGTCTCCGCTATAACATAGATGCGTTCCCCTTCCTTAACATCAAGTAATCTCTTCGCCATCGTGAGCATCTGTAATCCTATCATTGCTCCCGAACTCAAGTACCCGTGGAAAGGAATGATCTTCTCGATCTGTAGAAATAGTTCTGGATCTTGCTCTTTTATCCTGTTGATAATAGTATCCATATCGTCCATATGAAGACCTCTTTAATTGTGAAATAACGCATCGAATTGGCCAGATCATTATAGGCTTTGCTTGATAGCGCTGCCTCTAATGTTAAGGAACATACCAGTGAAAATTATATATAGTTTATCGTTGCCGGTCGGATATCAGCAGGAAGTTTAAATAGCCACTGGATTTTGTTTTCACATAAGGAACATATAAGACGGCAAATAAAAAAAGAAAGGCAATATTGAAGCATGAACTAATGAAAATCCATTTACCTCATCAGATTCATTCCACCAGCTCAGCGACCCTTTCGAGCAATTCTCTGGCAGTACCATCATCAGGAGCATGTCTTACAGTGATCTTGCCACTTTCATAGATAAGCACCATCATAGCACCTGAAGTGAAACGGATAGCACCAAGCTCTTCAGAACACCTGAGGAACTTGATGGTCACACCTTCCTCGACGGATAGAGCTTCACATGCCTTTGGAATATCTATCTCATTTTCAAGCTGTGCCTCCACATGAAAAATAGAAGGCTTGCTTGTACAGGGAGCTATCGAACGAATTTCCATATTTACCAGAACCTGATCAAATGTAGATACAAAAAGAAAATAGAGGAATATCAGGAGATGAAATCAACCGTGACACTCTCAACATCCCACAATGATTCCAACTTATCGACAATATCTTCCTTTATGGCAGCTGCAAACTGATGTGTCGAAGGTATATCAAGCACTATACGAACATTTCCTTCCTCGACCACTACCTTAAGTACAAGTTCGGTCCTGATGATATCAAGGCCTGCCATCGGATTCATCACATGCTTCAAACGCTTACTGACAACCTCTGTCGTAGTGGCCTCTTTCTCCACGACCATGCCATGCTTCTCTTCATAATCACGAATAGCAGACCGAAGCCCCTCGACCGCAAGCACAGAGCAATGGGCCTTGACGGGGGGCAGTCCTCCAAGAGCATTGGCCGCTTCCTTCCACGTGATCTTCTTAGCCTCTTCAAGTGTCTTGCCCTTTGCAAGCTCAGTAATAACAGATGCTGTTGCGATATTGGATGCACAGCCATAGGACTCGAAAGAGATATCCTCGATGACCAGAGTATCAGGATTCACTTTCAAGTAAACAGCGACCATATCGCCACATGCAGCACTGCCTTCAAGACCCTTGCCATCAGGGTCCTCCATCTTTCCGACATTCCGCGGATTTCTGAAATGCTCAAGTACCTCTTTTGTGTATGGGAAAGTCATAGAAACACCTCTTATTTTTCTCGATATAAGCTCAATTATCCTCTGCCAGAGGGCTGATGGCCCGCAGATTCGTAACAACATCCTTCAATGCATCGATAATAGCATCCGAATCCTCAATGGTATTAAAGCGTCCGAAACTGAAACGCAGTGAACCGTGTGCCCTCTCATGATCGCCACCGATACCGAGTATCACATGACTTGCTTCAAGAGAACGGCTAAAACATGCAGAACCTGTGCTCACCGCAAATCCCATCATATCAAGATGCAATGTAATGGATTCGCCCTCCACATAATGGAACGTCATATTGGAATTCTGTGGCAACCTGCTGGTAGCACTTCCATTAAGGGTCACATGAGGAATATCAGCCATTGCCCTTTCGATAACTCGGTCCCTCATCGCTGCAAGGCGTTCATTCTCCTCAGGGGTTACAAGTTCCACAGCCTTTGCAAATCCCACCGCAGCCGGAATGTTCTCCACACCGGCACGCCTATCGGACTCCTGGAATCCTCCATCCATCCATTTGTCGATCGGAGTTCCTTCACGTATATACAGTGCACCGATACCTCTGGGGCCATGTATCGTATGGGCTGACATTGTCACAAGGTCCACAGGAAGTTTGCTCACATCCAGAGGAACCCTCGTAAAACTATGAGTTGCATCAGTATGCAACAAAACATCCTTATCATGACAGATATCAGATATAGCTTTAAGGTCCTGCAAAGTGCCGATCTCCTGATTTGCCTGCTGAATGGATACCAGTGCTGTTTGCGAAGTGATGGCATCGCTGAACATATCGAGGTCGAGGACACCTTCCCCATCGACATTTATGAAGTCTACCTTATAGCCCTGCTTATCAAGTTTCTTTGCCGTGTTCAGCACAGAGAAATCTTCCAGACGGGATACGATCAGATGGTCATCCTTCTTTCCTTTCAGAGCTGAAAGCACTCCTTTTATTGCCATATTGCTCGATTCAGTGCTTCCTGAAGTGAATACGATCTCGCCAGCTTGCGCACCAAGTCTTGATGCAATGACCTTACGAGACCTTTCAAGTCCTTCCTTGGCATCAATACCCATGGAATAACCGAATTCAGACGTAGCAACTGCATAAGCATCAAAGAAATACGGTTTCATCGCTTCAAGTACTTCTTCATCAAGCCTTGTACTTGCAGCATTATCAAGATAAATTGTCTCATTAAACATCTGGCAATACACCCTTTAAATTAAATGGAATAAGATATTGAACCGATCTGCCAAAATAAATGTAATGATAAAGGCAATTTAAGGCAGATATCGGCGAATATACAAAGTTATATCGGCAACTGTATAAATCGTTAACTATCTGCCATAAACTTAAAAGAAGAACAGGCAGATAAACTACCTGTTTTAACAAAGATCATACGGACTTTACGATAGCTTCAGCGATCTTTGCAGCTTTTACACCGGACTCCAACATACCACCAAAGGTCGGACCCATTCTGGAAAGACCAAAACATGTAGCTGCGGCCATTCCAGTAACCACAAGACCAGGGAATATCTCAGAAGTGTTATTGACCACAGCATCTTCGGAATTATCAACATCCATTCCGGAGAAACCTTTAAGGTCTACCAGGCCACGGCTCGCCAGGGAGTTGGCTACAACCGCATCATGCCCTGTTGCATCGATAAGGCATTTTGCCTCGATGGCCACCGGGTCAACACATGTGATCGCACGCGGTAATGCTGAAACAGGTGTCCAGTTGGTAACAGCACCTGATACACGACCATCCCTGAGAACCACATCATCGAACTTGTTCATGTTCAACATGAAAGCGCCTGCATCACAGGCAGCGGAAATAAGTTTTGAACATGCAGAAGGTGCATCTGCTACATAGAGACCTTCCTTTATGTGAGGTACTTCCTTGTAAGGAACTCCAAGCTGGTCAAAGATCCTCTGTGCAGGTGCTCTTACTGTGACCTTGTTCATCAGGTAACCACCTAACCAGAAACCGCCACCAAAGTAATTGTTGCTCTCAAGCACAACGGTCTTTATGCCTTTGGATGCAAGATCCCTTGCTGCCACAAGACCACTTGGTCCTCCGCCAACAATGATCACATCACTTTCGATGTGATTAAGGAAATCTCCAAGGAATTCTTCAACTATCGAACGCGTAATATCTTTTTCAGTTGCTTGTGCGAATTGATTCATAATATACACCTTTTAAGGGATGAACTGCAAATTTCACAGGGAATTTTCTTGTTCTTATCAGATCGAAGGCCAGAATGTGCATCGAGCTGCAGTCGAACACATGGCAACCATGCAATCCAACCAAATTATTAAATACACAATCGTGACTTCACGATAGTGAACTCTTGATATCTTATTTAGCCATTGCGCTTGATAGCAAAAAGATCAATAAAAAAGGAATATAATCCAAGTAAAACAGTAGGACAAAATGACCAACTAAACAAAAGCTGGCCTTGGATCAACAATAGTTCGTAAAATTCAAGATGCTTATAATTCAGTAGGTCCCGCAGGACAGGCATCGTCCCCGGTCCTTAAATTTCTGCATATATCACATATCTTTGCAGAAACGTTATCGATCTTGCCTTCCTGTATCTCAACGGCCAGACGGGATATCGCCTCTTGTATATCGTCATCGAATTCGATACGATAACCTCTTTTTTTGGTCAGGTACTGAGAAACGGCTGAAGGCGCCATACCAAAGAGCCTTGCAACTTCCTTTTGAGCAATTCCATTGTTCACAAGCTCAACCGCAAGTGCTGCACGTATCGCAGGAAGGACATCCCATACTACTGCCTGACAAGGAGTTTCCATTTTCATGATAATACCTTCGGACACTTCACAATGACTTATAGTTTGTCGTATCCTATATAGCTATTCACTATCGTGAAATTTTTGAAAGTTGAAAGCTTTGCATGATATGGGTCGAGAACTGGACCTACGTAAAATACAAAGGAGAAGATCTTTAGATCGGATGCATAATTTGTAGTATTTACTCCATTCTAATTACGTGCAGTATTGACCTTAAGGTACTATCCTGATTCTCATGTACATCCCTTGTGCTTAACGTTTTCCTATTACCTGATATCATGGGTACATATCTTTTCAGGATATTGTTTTAGAGAGACTTATCATCAAAACTCGTATTTTGTAATCCAGTCATAATTGCTATCACACGAATTTTTCCTTCATAATCGTCCCTTATACGTGCTCCCCAGATAATATTTGCATTCGGCGAAAGTTCGTATGTAAGGGATGCTGCAATCTCTTCTGCTTCCTTCAGGTTGAGGTCTGGACCACCTGTAATGTGTATAAGGCTGCCTGTTGCGTTCCTGTAGTCGGCATCAAAGAGTGGCTGATTGAGTGCCATGCGAGCAACGTCGTTGTTTTTGCCCTTATTATCGCTGCCTCCGAAAAACATAATAGCAAAGCCACCACCTCCCATGATAGCACGGATATCAGCGTAATCGAGATTAATGAGAGATGGCTGTGCAATACACTCAGTAATTCCTATTACAGTCTCAGCAATCAGCTGGTCCATAACAGAATATGCCTGCTCAATAGTTAGGTTTGGAGTGTGGTCAATAAGTCTGTTGTTGTCAAGAACGATAACTGTGTCAGCTGCCCTGCGGAATTCCTTAATACCTTCCTCTGCCTTTATAGTACGTACACGCTCTATTTTGAATGGGGTAGATACCACACCTATTACAATAGCGCCCTGTTCTTTTGCTATCTCTGCAACAACAGGTGCTACACCAGTACCGGTTCCTCCACCCATACCAGCTATTACGAAAACAAGGTCACTTTCCTTGAAAATCCCTTCAAGAGTGTCACGTGCAAGTTCTGCACATTTTGTACCAATTTCAGGATAACCACCAGTACCCAAACCTCTTGCAAGGGTCTTACCGATAAGAATCTTTTTGTCAGCACGTATGTGGCTAAGATGCCGTTCAACAGTGTTTATAGCAATTGTTTCGGCTCCCTTTATACCCATATTATAAAGACGATTTATAATGTTGTTTCCAGCGTCACCACACCCGACAACTGAAATACTGGGCAATCCAAAAACAGAATCAAGTTCAAGAGTGTCTCGCATACTTTCATTATACTTTAAAGCATCCTGAATTATAGATGAGATTCCACTACCCACTCCATATGAATTTTCATCTATTATATCAAATTCATCGGCGATTGTTATTTTGCTATCTTCATCTTTTTGAGAATCTGAATTGTCAGAATTCAATGATTTAGGCTTTATGTAGTTTGCTAATTCAATAAATTGATTGTCTGGAGCATCTTTATTATTTTCAAACCATTCGAATTGTTTTTTTAATCGTAATGATAATTTTTTCAATCCAGTAGCAGTATTTTCATACTCTATATGTCTTGAATGTGATATATCAAAAGGAAGATGAACATCACATTTCTCTTTAATTAGAATAGTACCTGTTTTACATGCATGCCTTAATCCTAATTCATAAAATACATTAGGATTTGGATAAGTGATGTCTGCAACTACATAATCAGATGGCATTAATCTTTTTAAAATGTCGTTTGTAATAACTCCCGGGGTGTCGACATCGTCTGCACGTGTCACTTCTAAATCGGTTTTCGCCCTTAAGATAGCTTCTTTTATGAGATCGTCATATTTACTCCGAAGATCTTCGGAGTAAATTTGTTTGTCTCCGATTATTTGATCACCGATTGGCATTATCACAAAACAAGTTTCAACCATGGATAAACACTACCTTCATGCAATTAAGAAAGCACATATTAAGTAAACCTTTCCACATCCTCGCACATTAATCATTCTCCTATTGACTGATATCATTGTATAGGAAAAAATACCAAAAGCGATAAACCATTCACTCTTAATGCTCATGTAAAGGAACGGTTGGAGATATGGGAAAGTGTTTGAAGAAAGAA
>NZ_JAUVEY010000062.1:0-12096 GCF_030594565.1 Methanococcoides sp. | reverse complement strand
TAACGTTCACATTTAATGTGGATGGGTCAAGTTTGTCAGCAACCTACCCTCAGTAAAGCAGAATTTCGGGTCTCAATTTGAGACCACCCATTTTTCATTTGATCATTTTTTTCAAAGGGCTTGGTCCGGTACATTATGCTTATATGGTAGAAAAGGTGCAAGCCCATGAAACATATTTGAACATTTTCGGGCGGAATTAGTATCAGTTACTTGTGATCACAAATTTGTAGAATGGAGAATAATAAAAAGCTGATGAAATAAAGGAATTTCTGGCCTTACGGAAGGCTCTTTTACTTCAGAAGAGGGTAGCATAAGATGAAAGTCTGAGGAAGGCCATCAGAGCAATGGATACTGTAAGGGTGGCAATGAACGCTCCATTTCCATCAATTTTAAGTCCTCTATTTGTCCATTCAAGGATACTGTCTTCGTCTTCCATTGTGGAACCTGCGTAGTATGTTTCCATTTCTTACTTCCTCCTGGTTATATTGGCAATGGGCATCTGTCACGATTAATCATTGCACACATCTATAAGGATTAATCATTTATTAAGGTTTCGGAGTAAAGAATTATTTGTAAGATAAATTGAAGTGTATTAAAGGCAAAACAATGAAGCATATCAAGGTGCTTTTCCTGAATGAGATGGATGAAGAAGATATCGTAAAATTGCTTTAAGTAGTAAAGAAAGAGTAAAGCGATCTAATACTGATATTATTTTCTTATTGGATCATCTCTCTTTGGTCCCGGTATGCTGCTGTATCTCAGGGCAGGATCTTGTTGGCAAGCCAGGGGGATGTCGCTGTTACGATCAGCACAAGTAACCAGATGCGTCCTTCGAAGATATTGTAATCATATAACAGGCGATGCCAGGAGTGGCCTATGACAAAGTGTCCAAAGAGGAATTCAAAACATATTGTCAGGAACAGCCACATAAGGCCAACATAAATGAACTGCCTGGATGTCCCAGAAACACCTGAATATTTCAGGAAAATATAGGTAACTGTAAATATGGCCACGCTGAAGATCACCGAACTTATCTGGTGGCAAGAAGTTCACCAGTATAAGGTGCATAAAGCCCTCTTGATATGCCATTTAATATAGCAGGTATGATGAAAAGCAACCAGAGCCCAAAGGAATACAAATAAAGTTTGGGATCCATATTAGTAATTTTGACCTTTACAGATAAAAACTTATTCTTATATTCAAAATTAATATTGTAAGTTTAAAGCTTTAATTTAGGTTTTTTAGCCAGATCGTGTTTTTATTTTGGTTTGAGATCTCTACATAGCTGATATTCTTACAAAACCTAATATAGTGTTCCTGCTAATTCTACAGATAATTAATAAGTTCGGGGGTTTACTGGGTGATCGAACGTAAATGTATTATTATCGCTGGTGAAGAAGCTGGTCCGAAGTCCAATAAGATGGGCGGTATATGGAATGTTATTGATGCGGAAGTAAAGAATCTTGCTCAAATGCTTGAAGACGGTACCATAGAAGAGGAATCGACTCCAAGGATCTTCGTTGTGGGTTCTTATTATGGCCATAGTGGTTCGGATTGGAACAAAGGTCTGAATCGTATCACAGACATGACTGAATTTGATGATTTTGTTCCCGATGAAGAACTTTCAATGATCATTGAAGAACTCAAGGTAAAAGGCATTGAAATTGTTGTTGGAGCAATAAAGGTCAAAGAGATAGAAATTGTTTACTTGATGTTCAAGACCAATGATTTTTGTAGAGTGGTCGTTGAATATAAAGGCGAACATATTTGTCTGGAAAATAAGATCAAGGCTGAAGCTTATGACCTCATTGGCCTCGATTCCTTATCCTTTGAGGATCTGGGGAACAGGACCGAATATACGCATTATCTTAATCTTTCATATGCAATATCTGAATTTGTTCATACTCTCGTATCTCTCAGGGAAGAGACTGCCGGTGCCTATGAAGATAAACTGATATCCGAATTTGCCAGTTCTTTGATGCCTACATTGTATGTTTCACTGCACTGCCACGAGTTCGGGGTATTTTATGCAATTGCCAGACTCAAGAAGACCGGTGTTACGATCAAGACAGTTGCAACCTATCATGCAACTATTCCGGGAAGAGTTGCAGGACATCTTTCTATTAAAAAAATACGGGAAAATGATAGTTCATTGGGTGATGGGACTCCAAAGAATATGGCAACTCTTGAGTCGCTGTCCTCATATGCAGATGTTGTAACTGCAGTAGGAGATTCTACAAAAAAAGAGATCAAATTGTTCTATGGCATTGATTCCATTGTTGTGAGGAATGGTATCGATCTTGAGATCGAGGACATCGATGAATTATTGGATAAAAAGTTAAAATGCCGTACTAAGATCCAGGAATTAACTGCCAGTAAACTTTATAATACGCATCACAGTGTAGAGCTTTTACCGGAAAAGATCATTCCTATATTCTCTATATCACGTATCGAAATTGAAAATAAAGGTTATCCTGACCTGCTGGATTCACTTCTTCTTCTTGACAGGATGGTAAGGATAGAGGTCGAGGCTGGTAGGCTTGATAATAACTACAGGGTCGTGTGTTTCATCATAACTGCTCATGGTCCAAAAACAAATCTGCCGGAAAATTTCCCGATCATGCTCAATGAAGATATACTGATCGGTGAAGAATTACGGATCCAAAATATGATCGAGAACAGGGGACTTGAATGTTCCAAACTTCCAAATGGTGACAGGTATGTTTCTGCTGTTCTATACCCCCAGTGGTTATCAGATCATGATGGCGGTTTCAACATGACTGTCGATGAATTCATGGCTGGTTGTATTGCCGGCATATTCCCTTCAAGATATGAGCCTTTCCTGTTAACTGGTCTTGAAGCTGGAAAGGAAGGAACACCCAGCATTGTCAGCAAGGTTTGTGGATTCAGTGATGCGTTAAGCACTGCCAAGCGCCTAGTGATGGGGATGGGTGGGGTACTGGTAGTTGATAATATCGATCTTGCCTATCTTGAAACGATAGCAGATTATGCACTTACCATGGATTACTTCATAGACACTTACACTGATGACAAGACAAAATACAACTTCCTCTGTCAGGAAGCAAATCTCCTTGCTAAGGATATGAACTGGCAGGAGCCTACTAAGGAATACTACGAGATGCTTACAGGTACAAAATTAAAATAAGATCTGTACCTGTTAAAAAAGTATTGTTCTTATGAAAAGAAACTGAATATATCTATATTGGGGATGATGGGGAATATGTCAGAGATACGCAAGCACTATTTTCTGGATGAATATTGCATAATAGCACCAGGAAGAAGTAAAAGGCCTTCAGTGTTCAAAGCAGAAAAGAAAGAAAAGGCCTCCAATAAATGTGTTTTTTGTGCCGGGGAAGAAGATAAAACACCTCTTGCAACTGCTGTTTATAAAAATGGCAGTATTCTGAAAGATTCCGAAAGTTCAAGAGTAACAGGATGGGATGTGCGTTGTATGCCAAATCTTTATCCTGCACTTGCTCCGGATGGAGGTGAAGTTAATTCAGATCATGAGGTATTTCCAGGTTATGGTTTTCATGAAGTTATAGTTGAAACACCTACGCATGAGAATATGATCCCTGATCTTTCAGATGAAGAGATGGCATTACTTATGAAGGTCTATCGGGATCGTGTAATTCACTACGAAACCTTTGATAAGATCGAATACGTTTCACTGTTTAAGAACTGGGGGGAAAAGGCGGGTGCGTCTTTGGAACATACCCATTCCCAGCTAATAGCGATGCCCATTAAACCTCCGCTATTAATGGAAGAGATGAAGGCCATAGGATCATTTTCAAGATGTCCTTATTGTGACATCGTAGAAAAAGAAAGCAAAAGTGAGAGACTCTTATATGAAAATGAGCATTTTATGGTTATAGCACCTTATTGCTCAAAGGTCCCGTACGAGCTGTGGATCCTGCCTAAGGGGCATATAAATCATATCTCAGGCTTTGATCAGGACCATTTGGACTCTCTGGGAAAAGCAATACGTTCTGCTCTCTCATGTCTCCGGGACAATATGGGTGAGATTCCTTATAATTACATGTTCTATCAGCTAAGAGATGAACCTGGATATCACTTTAACTTGAAGCTTCAACCGGTTACAACGAAGGCAGCGGGTTTTGAGAAAAATACCGAAGTATACATTAATATAATGCCTCCGGAAACTGCGGTGAAATATCTTCAGGGTAATTTTCAGGACGGTCCTGAATGATACTTTTAAGTACTAATCTAAATATTTAATGAATACTATAAACTAATTGGATTTGAAAGAAAATGGGGAAAAATTTAAAGATCGGGATGTTCTCTTGGGAGAGTTTACACTCGATTAAAGTGGGTGGTATAGCTCCGCATGTTTCCGAACTTGCTGAAGCTCTTGCGAAGACAGGACATTCAGTCCACATATTTACCAGAAATAATGGACTGGATCCATATGGAGAGGTTAATGGAGTTCACTACCATCGGGTAGACCATTCTCTCTCAGGAGGCATTGTTCAGCAAATGGATAGCATGTGTGATTCAATGTACTCGAGATTCCTTGATGTTACGAAGGAATATGGCAAGTTCGATATATTACATGCACATGACTGGCATCCTTTCAATGTGGTCTCAAGGATCAAATATGAATTTGGTATACCTTTTATGTTCACATATCACAGTACCGAATGGGGACGGAATGGTAACATACATGGAAACTGGTGGGAAGCCGAGGAAATATCCCATCGGGAATGGAAAGCTGGTTATGAGGCTACGAAGGTCATATCTACATCACAGCAACTTACAGATGAGATCAAGTTCCTGTACCAGATACCCGATGAGAAGATCTCTATCATTCCAAACGGTATCTTCCATGGAAAGATCAAAAAAGATGTTGATGCCGGTAAAGTAAAAGAAAGATTGGGTATTCATCCGCTCGCACCGGTTGTTCTGTTCATAGGAAGGATGAGCTACCAAAAAGGTCCGGACATGCTTGTTGAAGCTATCCCTGAAGTGATGGACCATCGCTGGGACACGGAATTTGTTTTCATCGGGGAAGGTGAAATGCGCCCTCCATGTGAAGCTCTTGCAAATGCCGAAAACGTTTCAGATAATTGTCATTTCCTGGGATATGTGGATGATGAAATAGCCAAGGACTGGATCAATACATGTGATATTCTCTGTATTCCAAGCAGGAACGAACCGTTTGGGATCGTTGTTCTTGAAGGCTGGGATGCTGAAAGGACCATTGTTGCAACAGATGCTGTCCAAATAATCAATAATTTCGTTGATGGTATCCTTGTCTACAAAAATCCAAATTCTATTGCATGGGGCATAAAGTACGTGCTTGATGACCTCTCCAATGGTAGCATGAGAAAAACCGGTAAAGAGCTTATAGAGACCAGATACAACTGGCTCAAGATCGCAGAAAATACAAGTGAAGCATACCTTGATGCTCTCAAAAACTAAATTATGGCTATCAATAGTGCTGATGCCATCAATAATATAATAAAATAGGAGGCTTGGGAATGCAGTCGGTTTGCATCTGTTCAGAAGTACATCTTCCTTGTGTGCTAAAATGGTACTGGCCATCGGAGGGCTATCGCTCTCCTGAATTTGAAACATATTTTGATCAGCCCAAAATGTACTCTGCTTTAGAAAAAAATGTCCCTGAGATAATTCGTACGAATGAAGCTTTGCTGGATTCCATGGATAACGGCGCAAAGTATACTTTTGATATATCCGGGATCTTTTTAGATCAATGTAAGTGGAATCCTGCTGTAATAGAATCATTTCAGGAGCTAAAGGACAGGGGTGCCGGCTTTTCAGCATCACCCTATTATCATTCCATATCATCCCTTTTCCCTGATAATAAGGAATTTAAAGAACAGGTCTCCATGCATCGGGATAAGATCAAGGAGATATTCAATGTCAATCCCCGTACCTTCATAAATACTGAACTAATACTTACAAAGGAGCTCAGTACGACCCTTAAGGAGATGAAGTTCAAGTGCCTTATTTCAGAAGGGTCGGAGAATCTATTGTATGGAAATGATCCAAACCAGGTTTATGATAATCATATACCGACGTTGTTGCGTCACATACCCTTAAGTGAAGATATAGAGATCCGCTTTTCAGATCAGAAATGGATAAGCTATCCTTTGATAGCTGATAAATTTGCTTCATGGATAGCCAACATGGAAGGCGATGTGACCACATTACATTTCAAATACAGTTCCATCCTTTCCCATCAGCAGAACAGAAGCGATATACTTCAATTCCTCATCGATCTTCCGGCAAGTTTTGAGAAATATGGAATTTCCATGATAACACCTGAAGAAGCTTTGAAGAATTTTAAGACAAAGGAACTTCCATCTATCATGAACAAATCCACTTCTCGCTATGGGATGCATAATTTAATGGGCAATCACCCGCAGCACCTGTACCTGCATGAACTGATAAAGATCGGTGAGATCCTCCAGTCCATAAAAGGTACTCCTGAATATGAAAAACTGAACTGTATCTACCGATACTTTCAGCAAAGCGAAATATTGCTGGAGATGGGGTCTGATAACCAGAACATTGGTTATGAAAAGGCAGTCAATATTTTCTCTGCAATTTCGGACTTTAAACGTGCAATACTGGAAGTGAAGGTATGAAATCCGTATGTATGTACTTCCAGCTCCATCAACCGTACCGTTTGAAGTGGTTCTGGCCGGATGACTCTAAAGGGTTTGAAAGGTATTTCGATGTTGCAATAAACAGGAGTATCTTCGAGAAGGTTGCCCGCAAGTGCTACCTTCCAGCCACGACTCTCTTAGCAGAGCTCGTTGACCAGCATGAAGGCAATTTCAAGTTCAGTGTTTCAATAACCGGAACTCTTCTAAGCCAGTGCGAAAAATGGAATCCTGATGTACTTGACGTTTTCACCCAACTTGCAGACTCAAAACGGGTGGAATTTCTCGATGAGACCAATTATCATTCTCTTGCAGGTCTTTTCGATGACAAGGATGAGTTTCGGGAAGAGGTCCTGGAACATCATGAGCTTACTTCAGACCTGCTTGGTGTAAAACCACAGGTTTTCAGGAATACAGAACTCCTTTACAATAATAGTATTGCGGAAACAGTTTCATCCATGGGTTACAAAGCCATACTTACAGAAGGCGTTGATCAGCTGTTGGACACCCGTTCACCTAATTATGTCTACAAAGCAAAGGATTGTGGCCTACCCGTTCTTCTCAGGAACTATAAGATGAGTGATGATATCGGTTATCGTTTCTCAGCGAGATGGTGGGAAGAGTATCCATTGACTGCTGACAAGTGGGCACACTGGGCGTCCACAGAAAAAGGAGATTGTATGAACATCTTCATGGATTACGAGACCTTTGGTGAGCATCAATGGTCCGACTCCGGTATCTTTGATTTCCTCAGGGCTTTACCTGGTGAGGTTCTTAACAAAGGTCTTGAGTTCAATACTCCTTCTGAGATCGTCGAGAAGTACGACCCGGTAGGAGAGGTAGATGTCGGGGACTTTAACACGATCTCATGGGCAGATATGGAGAGAGATACAAGTGCATGGCTTGGTAACGACATGCAGCGTAGGTGCTTTGAAGAGGCAAAAAGGCTTGGACCTTACGTGAAAAGAACGAATGATCCGAAGCTCATCAACATATGGAGGCATCTGCTTACATCTGATCACTATTACTACATGAGTACAAAATGGTTGGGAGACGGAGATGTACATTCGTATTTCAGTATCCATACATCACCGTATGATGCAGCCATAAATTTCATTGCAGCATTATTGGATTTCAAATCCTGTGTTTTCAGGAAACTGGCTGAAATGAACAAAGAATGATCTTGAAAAGGAGAGATATATTTGATCAGGCATCCAAATGCTATACTCGGCAATGATAAATTGCTTGTATCAATGGGTGAGAAAGGCAATCTACTGGGATTTTTTTACCCAAGGCGAGATTGGGCTCAACATATTGGAGAGTCCAAAGCCTGCATTTACATAAATGGGGGTCTGCTATGGACGGATTCTCCTGAATGGACCTCAAAACAGGAATATGTGGATGATACGAATGTAATCACAACCCATCGGTCCCATTTTTCCGGCATCGAAGTATCAATTCATGACTTTATGCATCAGGATATGCCGGTCCTTGTACGGAAGTATGAGATCACATCAAAAGAGCATATCAGTGGCAAATTTTATTATTATTCTAATTTCCAGGCCGGAGAAACCCATCGGAGAAACTCTGCTTTCTGTGATCCGGATATCGGTCTGCTTGTTCAATACATGCAGAACTTCTACATTGGTCTGGCAAGTGCTCCGGGATTTGAGGAGTGGCAGGTTGGTAAGATACAGGAGAATGGATGGGTGGCAAGTGCCAGAAGTGATATGGAAGATGGACAACTCCAGCAAAATGTTGAAGAGATTGGTGATCTGGACAATTCGATAGGATGGGAGCTTAACCTCCTGCCTGGTGAAAGTACCACGATCACACTGTTGATCGGTATCGCTTCAGAAAGGCAGTTAATATACGACCTGCTGGCTGATGTTCTGGAACAGTCCCCTGCTGACATAATGCATGGATATGAAGATCGCTCAGTCCAATGGTTATCAAAAAAGCGAGCTTTAGATTTATCTGTACTGGAAGATGATCCCCTTTTCAAAAAAGAGGTCCATAGCTTATACGTTCGTTCATTACTTTCTCTGAACTTACTGAATGACCCTTATGAGGGATCATTTGTAGCTTCTCCGGAGTTCGATCCTGCTTTTGAGATGTGTGGGGGATATGGGTTCTGCTGGAACCGGGATACGGTGGAAGCCGTTCTTGCTCTGTTGAATGCCGGTTATCCTGAATTTGCGGCAAAGTTCTTTGGATGGTGCAAAAGAACACAACTTCCTAATGGTTCGTGGTTCCAGAGATACTGGCTCGATGGGAAAGAAGCTCCTTCCTGGGGCAATTTTGATGATTCCACGCAGATCGATGAGACCGGTTCAACGCTTTATGCAATTGATCACTATTACCAGAAACTGGAAGTAGCTGAAAGACCTGAATTTCTTAAAACCATGTGGGAAACGGTGCGTGGGGGTGCAGAATATCTCATGGGAAGGACCGCCCAAGGTCTTCATGATCCATGCAGGTGCCTGTGGGAATCCGAAATTGGCATATTCAGTTATACGAATGCTGCTATCTATGCCGGTCTAAGAGGTGCTGCTCATTTAGCCAAGGACAATGGTGAACCGAGATTTGCAGAAAAATGGTTCGACAGGGCTGAACTGGTCAGGAGGGAAACCATTGAGAAACTGTGGCTTAAGGAAGGCTATTTTTCCCGGGGTATTATTGACAACAATATCCACAGAACTGTAGATTCGAGCATGATCGGCACGTTCGTCCCTTTTGCTCTTCTTTCACTTAACGATCCTGATGAAAAGGCCATGATACTCTCAATGATAGAGCATACTGAAAGTGCTCTCAGGGTTCCGGTCAATGGATATTTTGGGATAAAACGTTATGAAAATGACAATTATATAGATGGTAATCCATGGGTAGTGACAACATTATGGCTTTCCCGTGCCCTGCTCACTCTTGCCGTATCACTGGGGAATAAGGATGATGAATATGACCTGCTGGTGAATAAGGCACTTGAATACATAAAATGGACAATTAGATGCACGACCAGCACCGGTCTCTTATCCGAGCAGGTGGATAAGAACACTGGGCGAGCTGCATGGGCCAGACCTTTAGGCTGGAGCTGTGCACTATTTATCGAGAATGCTCTGCTTCTGAACGAATTAAAAGAAGCGTGAAAGAGATCAAGTTCGAACTGAATATATCCCAAGGTGTAATTCGTATGTCCCCATATGCAACATATAATGGTGAATTTGATCCTGCTTCTGGTATTTCCCGGGAATGGCTGATCACGAACGGCATCGGGGGATATGCATCATCTACTCTTATTGGTGAGAATTCAAGAAAATACCATGGTCTCCTAATCGCTTCTGCAAATCCTCCGGTTGACCGTAGGGTGCTGCTTTCTTCCCTTGATGAAGAGATCATTGTTGGGAATGTGGTCCATCGTCTTGCAGTCCATAGGTATCCCGATACAGTGTATCCTTCAGGTTTCAAATATCTCGAGCATTTTTCTGCTTCTCCGTTACCAACCTTTGAGTACAGGATCGGGAACATTAAGCTGATAAAGAATATCTTCATGATATATGGACAGAACACCACAATTGTCAGGTATAAGCTATTAAATCCTGATAATGAGGACATCGTTTTCCGTATATTGCCTCTTGTGACCAACAGGGATTTCCACCAGCTTAGAAGGGCAGATGATATCAGTTTTAGTGAAGTGTATGGTACCACAGGAGTTCAGCTGGGGACGGATGATGGTCTTCTGCATCTGCGATCCAATATGCAATATGGTCAGGAACCACACTGGTACTATAATTTAGAATATAGCCTCGAACGTGAACGAGGGGAAGCTTATCAGGAAGATCTCTATAACCCTGGTCATTTTGAAAGACAGATCTCGGACCATGTAAGTGAAATGTATGTTGTAGCCTCGGATTCTATCCTGAAAAACCTGGAATTCGATCCTGAACTTGTTAATTCTGAACACGAAAGGGAACTTTCAAGACAAAGATCTCTGCAAGATCGCTGTAATTTGACTGGTGATCTCGCAAAGCAGCTCGTCAATGCTGCAGATTCTTTCATCGTGCAACGCAACTCCACCAGTTCAAAAACGATCCTCGCAGGTTATCACTGGTTTGCGGATTGGGGAAGGGACGCAATGATCTCGCTTCCGGGACTTACTCTTGCAACAGGAAGGTTCAATGATGCAAAAGATATTCTGACCACCTTTTCTGAACAATGTTCAGAAGGCCTTATACCAAACCGTTTTTCAGATGACGGTCTTTCTCCTCCTGACTATAATACAGTTGATGCTTCCCTCTGGTTCATCCATTCCCTTGGGAGATATTATTCCTATACCAAGGATGTCGAATTTGTTAAGACAATGTGGGATACGGTTGGGTCAGTGATCCATAAATACATTGAAGGTACCCTATACGGAATCCGTATGGATGAAGATGGACTTATTGAGCACGAAGGTCAGCTTACCTGGATGGATGTGAAGATCGGTGATAGGGAGATCACACCGAGGGCTGGGAAAGCATGCGAGATAAACGCTTTGTGGTATAATTCCCTCTGTATTGCCAACTGGCTGGGGGGAGTGGTAGGTGCGGATACAAAGCAGTATATTGAAATATCTCAATTGGCAAAGAACAATTTCGTTAAAACTTTCTGGAACCCGACGGAGAAGTGCCTTTATGATTGCGCTTCCGTAAATGAGGATCTGTCTGTCAGTAAAGATGCATCCATCAGGCCGAACCAGATATTTGCAGTATCACTACCCTACACGATGCTTGATCCTGAAAAGGAGAAAATGATCGTTGAAAAGATAGGTGAAGAGCTCTTAACCCCTTATGGCCTGAGGACCTTGTCACCGGCTGATAGCCAGTATATTGGAAGATACAGGGGTGACAGGGATTCCCGGGACCGTGCATATCATAACGGCACGGTCTGGCCCTGGCTGCTCGGACCATTCGTTACTGCATATGCAAAGGTGCACGACAGATCTCCCTCAAGCCTGGAATATTGCAGGCAATTGTTACTCCATTTTGGATCTCATCTTGATGAGGGTGGAATAGGAAGTATCTCCGAGATATTTGATGGTGATCTCCCACACAGGCCAGGTGGATGTATTTCCCAGGCATGGAGCGTTGCTGAAATATTACGGGCTTATGTCGAGGATGCGAATGTTCAAAGTCATCGTCGGATGGAAAAAAAGTAACTCGAAAAATGAGCTTGAAGATAAAAAGGGTAGAATTGCTATCAGTTGCTTGTGATCATAAATTTCTAAAATGGAGAATAATAAAAAGCTAATTATAGTCAAACACCCAACATTTTGGACTTCTGTTTTTCACTAAGAAACTTTTCAATCCATCTCTTTGCAAAGCTAATTTTTGATGAGCACTCCATAAATTTCTCATGTATTAAATCCCGCATATGATCAATATCGATA
>NZ_JAUVEY010000200.1:0-2575 GCF_030594565.1 Methanococcoides sp. | reverse complement strand
ATCTCCTGGGGATACCGATCGTTCACTACCTTAGCTACAAGAGCAATGATCCCTTTGGTTATCATGGCATCACTATCGAGATCAAAGATCAATTTGCCATTTTTATTGTAGCTTCTAACCCAAACTTTGGATTGGCATCCGCTGATCGAATTGTCTTCAGTCTTAAACTCTTCATCCATCGGTTTGAGCTTTTTGCCGAAAGAGATAAGGAGAGTATATTTGTCAAACCATTCAAGGCCGTCAAATTCTTCTATGATCTCATCCTGAATAGCGTCGTTCACTTGTACATCATCTCTACTTTCTTTATTCCTTCAATCAGCATGTCAACATCTTCTTTCGTATTGTACAATGCAAAACTTGCTCTCACTGTGCCTTCGATCCCGAGTGATCTCATCAATGGTTGGGCGCAATGATGTCCGGTCCTGACAGCAACCCCCATCTTGTCTAATATCAATCCTGTATCGTAATGGTGGATCTTATCCAGATTAAATGAGACAGCTCCGCACATCTCATTAGTATTTCCATAAACAGTCACATTATCCATTTCCAGCAGTTTTTCCCTTGAGTAGGAATAGATATCATGCTCATGCTTTTTTATTTTATCCATGCCTATTTTTTGCATGTGATCGATCGCTGCACTGATGCTTATCGCTCCTGCAATGTCTGGCGTGCCTGCTTCAAATCTTAAAGGAGGATCCAAATAAGTTGTTTTATCAAGACTTACCTTATCGATCATGCCCCCTCCGCCTATTGCAGGCGTAATATCACTGAAGCGATCGCTTGTATAAAGCACTCCAACTCCGGTCGATGCATACATCTTATGGCCTGAGAAAGCTAAAAAATCGCAACCTATGTCCTTTACATCAAGAGGCAAATGCTGTATCGACTGGGCTGCATCCACCAGGACCGGGATGTCGTGATCCTTTGCAATTTCAGTGATTTCTTTGATCTCATTCACACAACCAAGGACATTTGAGACATGAGCTATGGCTATCAATTTTGTCCTATTCGTGATCTCTATTGAGTCTATCAGCATATTGCAATCCTCATCCATGGGAATTGCCTTTACTTTTGCTCCTGCAAGTTGCCACGGCACGATATTTGAGTGGTGTTCCACACCGGTCACCAAGACTTCGTTTCCCCTTAAGGAAGGTCCGAGCGAGCGTGCGACCTGATTAATGGAACCGGTCGTTCCGGAAGTAAATGTCACTTCACTCGGGTTACGAGCACCTATGAATTCACTGACTTTTTTTCGTGCTTCCTCATACCTTTCACTCGATACCTCGCTCAGGTAATGCACGCCCCTGTGGATATTACTGTTATCTGTCCTATAGTAATCAGATATCGTATCGATCACAGAGTTAGGTTTTTGGGTCGTTGCCGCATTATCCAGATAAACCAGTCTTTTCCCGTACACCTTTTGTGCAAGTATGGGGAAATCTTTTGCAAGATCTTTCATCTTTTCACCATCTCAACAAGAGAGAACCATTTTTTATCATCGTTAAATATGTTTTCTACGGAAAGTCCTGCGGCTCCTGCCATTTTTTTGATGCCATCAACAGTATATTTATGGGAGTTCTCTGTGTGTATCGTCTCGCCCTTTTTGAAGATAATTTTCTCATCCAGTATGGTGCTTGTTACTTCCAGATCCTTTTTTGCTTTCAGGTGCATCTCGATCCGGGAATCTTTCCTATTGAAGAATGCAACGTGCTCAAATTCCTCCGGGTCGAAATTTGTCTTAAGATGATCATTTGCGACCTTCAAGATGTTCTTATTGAATTCTGCAGTGATCCCCTGGCTGTCATTGTAGGCTTTCTCGATGACACCAATGTCTTTTACCATGTCCATTCCAAGGATGAGCCTGTCGTTCTTGTTCATGACCTTTCCAAGATCTTTCATGAATTCAATTGATCTTGCTTCAGTGAGATTGCCTATTGTGCTTCCGAAGAAACAGAAGAGCCTTTTCCTTTTTCCCGGCATCTTTTCAATATGCTCAAGGAAGTCAGCGGTGATCCCATGGACCTTCATTTCGGGATATCTATTCTGAAGATTACAAGCAGATCTCTCTATGGAATCTCTGCAGACGTCAACCGGATAATACACTATTGTCTGACGGACCTCTTTTGGCACTTCATCAAGGAATACTGAGATCTTTGAACAGTCCCCGCTTCCAAGCTCTACAAGATCATTGTCTTCGATCTGTTGTTTCAACTTTAGGGCAGTTGTTCTAAGTAATGGGATCTCGATCTTTGGAGGATAATATTCTTCTAACCTGGTTATCTCCTCGAACAATTCAGATCCATGACTGTCGTAGAAGTACATGCAGGGGAGGGTTTTAGGATCTGATCTCAGGCATGCCAGCAGTTCTTCCCGAATTGAACTTTCTCCGATATCGGGCATGAAATCTTCTATGATCATTGTTCAGGCACGCCCTTTTCAGAAGGAAGCTTGTTATTGCTCCATTCAAGCCATCCCCCATCATAGACTGCTGCGTTGTCCCAGCCCATGAGCCAGGCGTTGAAGAAGGCCTCACTGCCCCTCCAGCCTGTTCCGCAGTAGAAGGCGTTGCGCTTTT
>NZ_JAUVEY010000028.1:0-16754 GCF_030594565.1 Methanococcoides sp. | reverse complement strand
TCCTGTGGCGATGATCGAAGTGAATGATGTTGTGGGCTATGCAAGTTCGTACAAAAATAATTTTGTGAGCCTTGAGCACAAGGGTGGAGATCCTCTTGACCTTGATTCTACTTTTATAGTTCTCAGTGGGGAGGGTAGCAGCTATGTCAGTCAGGTCGGTCAGGTCGGTCAGGTCGGACATGTGGGGTTCATGGCCTATGGTCATGTCACAGTAAAATATTTTGACCTTACTCCGGAGGGCTCGCTTCTTGCATACAAAAGAAACAATCCATGTATTGAAGATGGGCTGTGGTCGGCAGGTGAAATTCTGGTGTTGGATGGGGATGACAGTATTAATGGTACGGATGCTTCTAATGTTCATGTCAGTGTAGATGGCTATTCCGACACTTCCAACAATTACGGTTTCAACGATGGGGAAACTGTCACGGTGAAGATATTCGATAGTTTGACAAATCGTGTTATTTGTGAAGACACTGTAAAAGTAAAACTTTCTGAATAATTTCAATCAATACTATTAAAGTATGGTAACATCATAGGAGATGCGATGAGCGACAAGCCTGCATTTATGAAATATTTTACGCAAAATTCATGCTATCCGAATCAACAGGAAGCAATGGACCGCATTCACAGTGCCCTTATGCAGCAACAGTTAGTGCTGTTCGAAGGTGCCTGCGGAACCGGTAAAACACTTAGTGCACTTGTTCCGGCACTTCATGTTGGTAAAATGTTAGGCAAGACCGTCATTATCGCTACCAATGTACATCAGCAAATGGTACAGTTCATTAATGAGGCACGTGACATAAAAAAGGTTCAGGATGTCAAGGTCGCTGTCATAAAAGGCAAGACCGCGATGTGTCCCCAGGAAGCTGATTATGAGGAATGTTCTGTTAAAAGGGAGAACACCTTTGAGCTGATGGAGACGGAGAGGGAGATATATCTTAAAAGGCAGGAACTGAACTCTGCACGCGACAGTTACAAAAAGTCCCATGACCCGGCATTCGTGACACTTCGGGATGAATTGTCAAAAGAGATCGATGCTGTGGAAGAGAAAGCAAGGGGACTTCGCGACCGTGCGTGCAATGACCTTTATGAGGTTTTACGCTCAGATAGTGAAAAGTTCAGAGGATGGCTTTACAAAGAAGTACGCTCCCCTGAGGAGGTCAATGACCATGCTCTCAAGGATGGCATGTGTGGATATGAGCTGGTGAAAAGGGAGTTAAAGCACGCAGATCTGCTGATATGCAATTACCATCATGTCCTGAATCCGGATATTTTCTCAACGGTGCTTGGTTGGATTGAAAAAGAGCCCCAAGAGACCATTGTCATTTTCGATGAGGCCCATAATCTCGAAGCCGCCGCAAGGTCCCATTCCTCTTTATCCCTTACCGAACATTCAATTGAAAAAGCAATAGCTGAGCTCGAAGCTAACCTTGACCTTCTGGCAGATGATAATATACATAATCTTTTCAAGATCTTCCTTGAGGTAATCTCGGATACCTACAATTCAAGGTTCAAGTTCGGTGAACGTGAACGTGTCAGAAAGAACTGGTATGATATGCGCATAAGCGATCCTTATGAACGCAATGACATTGTTCGTGGTAAGTTCCTCCGTCAGGCCAAGGGAGATTTTGGTGAGAAGGACGATATACAGATATTGCTTTCAGAAGCAAGTGCGCTTGGTGCCAAACTGGACGAGACATATCGGGACCAATACAAAAAAGGCCTGAGCAGTGTCATGAAACGTTCACATATCAGGTCTGTTGCGGATTTCATTTCAGTTTATATCGAACTATCCCACAATCTGAACTACTATCCCATTTTGAACGTCCGCAGGGATATGAACGATGATATATACGGGCGCATCGAGCTTTTCACATGTATCCCAAAGAACGTGACCGAACCGCTTTTCAATTCTCTATTCTCGGTGATCCTCATGTCAGCAACGCTTCATCCTTTCGATATGGTGAAGAAGACCCTGGGTATCACGAGGGATACGTGTGAGATGTCCTACGGAACCTCCTTCCCTGAAGAAAAAAGGCTTTCAATCGCAGTATCTATTCCTCCGCTCTTTGCCAAGAACCGCGATGACCGGCATGTAACTGAACTTCTGGAACAGGTGATTCTGGATTCTATCGAACATTCAAAGGGTAATGTCATTCTCTTTTTCCAGAGTGCATTTGAGGCCAAACGCTATTATTCAAAGCTCGAACCCCTCGTCAATGTGCCTGTATTCCTTGATGAGGTAGGCGTATCGTCACAGGATGTGCGGGAAGAGTTCTTCGCAATAGGAGAGGACAACGGTAAAGCGGTGTTGCTCTCATATCTGTGGGGTACGTTGAGCGAAGGAATTGATTATAGGGACGGACGTGGGCGCACAGTTATAATTGTAGGGGTTGGCTATCCTGCACTCAATGACAGGATGAATGCAGTGGAGTCTGCGTATGACCATGTCTTCGGTTATGGTGCAGGCTGGGAGTTTGCGATCCAGGTCCCAACGATCCGTAAGATCAGACAGGCAATGGGTCGCGTGGTACGTTCTCCGACCGACTATGGTGCTCGCATCCTTCTCGATGGCAGGTTCCTCACGGATTCAAAGAAGAGGTTTGGTAAGTTCTCGGTATTTGAAGTGTTCCCGCCGGCAGAGAGAAGTGAGTTCGTGGACGTTGATCCTGAAAAAGTGAAGTATTCGCTCATGAACTTCTTTATGGATAACGAAGAGCAGTAAAATCTGCTCTGTTTCCTTCTCATGGGGCTAATTTTTTAACTGTTCATCAACATAGATATTCATAGTTATCTTTCATTTGAATATGTGCGTTCTCAGAACTAATATGGGGGTTTATATATGGGTCTTGAAGATGTTATGAAAGAGGTTACCAGTGAACTTGAACGTCTGGTAAGTGCTAAAACAGTTGTTGGTGAACCGGTCATTGCCGGGGATAAAACCATCCTTCCTATCACCAAGGTTTCCTTTGGGTTTGGAAGCGGCGGGGGGGAAGGCTCCAAAGATGGCGGTGAATCCGGTTTCGGAGGTGGCGGTGGAGGCGGTGCGAAGATCGAGCCAGTTGCTTTTCTCGTGATCTCCGATGAAGGTGTAAGGCTGATGACCCTTTCCGGAAAGAGTGATCTTGGCAAGCTCCTCGATGCAGTTCCTGGAGTTTACGAAAAGATAAGGTCTGTAAAAGGCAAAATGAAAAAGGACGATAAAAATAAGGATGCATCTGAGGATGCTGAATAAACTTCCTTTTTCTTTTATCGGCAAGTGATAGTTTGGAACTGATGTTCTTCCTTTACGTAATAGTTCTGATCATTATCTTCTTGCTGGCACTGATCCTGCTGGCACCTATAGCTGTAGCATTTGATGTTAATGGTGGTCTTTCCGGGGTCCGAAGCAATGTCAGTTTGAAGTGGATGTTCCTGTCTTACAGTTTTTCAGGTCAGCCCGATGCAAAAGAGGTTCCTGTTACGAATAGCACAACTTCGGCAGAGGAAGGCACTACAAAGGAGGACACAGATCATCCTCTGAAAAATACGTATGAAATGGCAAGGAAAGGGTATGCTATAAAGGGGCAGTTCCTCCATTTGATGAAGGGTCTTCTTTTTCAGTTACACATAAGGGACCTCGCATTCGATCTTACGTATGGATTGCCTGACCCTGCGGATACGGGAATGATGTGCGGTTATCTGCATACACTGGCTTCCATAGTTAGGGGAAGGGCCCGAAGTTTCAGTTATTCTTTATATCCGGTGTTCATGGAAGAGGCGTTCGATGTGCACCTGTCAGGTTCAATCCGTTTCAGGATCGGTTCTTTTATTCCTCCGCTTTTGATGTTCATATTCAATGTAAAGGTGCTGAAGACCGGCTGGTGGTTTGCGAAAAACAGATACTCATCCGGTTCAGTTTCCGGTGCTTAACAGCCTCATTTTTCAATAGTGTTAGTATTTAATAAGATGAACACAGATAACCGACCATGATCAAAATAAGGTCTCCATCCAGATTGCATCTATCATTGATAGATCTGAATGCAGAGATCGGCAGAATAGATGGCGGTATAGGGATAACCCTTTACCATCCCAATATTGTGCTCTCTGCTGAAAAGGCGGATGGGGTCGAAGTGACGGGTAACTCCAGTTTTGCAGGCCGTATGGTCGAAGCGGCAAAGGCTGTTCTTCCTGAGGGCGAGGGTGTCCTCATACATGTCGAAGAAGATATGCCCGCCCATGTGGGTCTTGGTTCCGGGACACAGTCTGCGTTGAGTGCGGCAGCGGCAGTGAACGAACTCTATGGTCTCGGGCTGACCGTGAGGGAGCTTGCTATCGCAGTTGGCAGGGGTGGTACTTCTGGTATTGGAGTCGCCTCCTTTGAAAGCGGTGGCTTTCTTGTGGATGTCGGGCATAAGTTCAGTGAGAAAGGTTCTTTCTCTCCTTCCTCTGCCAGCAAAGCAGCACCTGCTCCTGTCGTTTTCAGGCATGATCTTCCGGATTGGGATATTATTCTCGCAATTCCTGATTCTGTTGGTGCACATGATTCGCAAGAGGTCGATATTTTCAAAAAGGAATGTCCTATACCTTTGAGCGAAGTACAGGAAGTCTGTCATGTGGTGCTGATGCAGATGTTGCCTGCTATACTCGAAGGCGATATCGAGAACTTCGGGTTTGCCGTGGATCATTTGCAGAATGTTGGTTTCAAGAAGCGTGAAGTTGCTTTGCAATCCCGGCAAGTAAGGGACCTTATGGAACTTATGCAGGACCTTGGTACATGCGGGGCAGGGATGAGCTCCTTTGGTCCTGCGGTATTTGGATTTATTGATAACAGAAATATGGCTGAACAAATAAGGGATGAAGTGCAACATTTCCTTGATGAGACAGGGGGCGGCACCGTTGTCCTTACTAAAGCGAACAATTCCGGTGCAATGATATGGAAGGATTGATTTGAAGATCATTACTTGGTATGGTATACTGACCATTGGTGACGATGGTGTTAGTGAATGTGAACCTTTCAACAAAGATGTTGATGAGCTTGCGGAACTTCTGCTCCAGAAGGACGTTGTCGCATATTCTCCCGGCAGTGGTTTCGATATACGTACAGTGGCCATTGAATGCGGGTTCGTGGAAAACGATGAGGAATACAATTCTCTGTTAAGGGATGTGTCAATTCGTGCTGCGAAGTTACAGATATCGAGGACGAATACTCCGGATATGCAAATAATTCAGGCGGTAGAGGCGCTGGATGATATCGATGATGTTGTCAACGTGCTTTCCGAACGTCTTTCCGAATGGTATGGTCTGCATTTTCCGGAATTGGGTCTAAGTTCTGAACCGCTTGCACGTTTCGTTAGCGAGTTCGGTTCACGCAACAACGTTCCTGCCGAACATCCTATGTTCGAAAAGGCAACCTCTTCCATGGGTTCTGAACTCCCTTCTGCCGATGAGGAGCTTATAATGGGCTTTGCTTCCAATGCTTGTGAGCTTTATGACAGTCGGCACAGCATTGAAGCTAGTATAGTAAGGAACATGGAAAAAATGGCACCGAACGTCACATTGATCGCGGGGTCTCTTATCGGTGCCCGGCTTATCAGCATGACCGGTGGCCTCGCAAGGCTTTCTCAATTGCCCTCGAGCACAGTTCAGGTCATGGGTGCCAATAGGGCACTTTTCAAACATCTTCGTGGGCGAGCACCGTCTCCAAAGCACGGTATAATCTTCAATAATCCTCTGGTCAAGAACTCCCCCTGGTGGCAGAGGGGTAAGATCGCACGTGCGCTGGCTGCAAAGATAAGTCTGGCAGCACGTATGGATGTTTATTCCGGTGAATTGCATTCTGAGATAAAGGTTAACCTTGAGAAAAAGGTGAATTCCATAAAAGCTGCAAATCCCAAGCCTCCCGTTAAACAAAAACCCGCTGGCAAAGGATACAAGGGTAAAAATAAAGGAGGCGAGAGATAAATGGATGTGAATGAGATATCAGAGGGCATATTCGAGGTTCGAAAAGGTGGTAAGAAGATATTGGCTACAAAGAATGCCAACCCCGGCTCGAACGTCTATGGTGAGAATCTGCTGGAGGAAGAAGGTGAGGAATATCGTGCCTGGGATGCCCGCAGGAGCAAACTCGCGGCAATGGTCATCAAGAAGATGAAGGTGCCGATAAAAAGTGATTCCCGGGTCCTGTATCTTGGAGCCGCATCCGGCACCACCGTAAGCCACGTTTCAGATATGCTTCCCAATGGTATCGTCTATGCGGTGGAGTTCTCCCCACGTACCATGCGGGAACTGATCCAGCTCTGTGATACAAGGTCCAATATCGTGCCAATACTTGCAGATGCCTCCCGTCCGAAGCTTTATGCTCATATCGTTGAGCAGGTCGATGTGATCTTTCAGGATGTTGCCCAGCCTAATCAGGCACAGATAGCTGCGGTGAATGCAGAGCAGTTCCTTAAGGATGATGGGCATCTGCTTCTTTCCATTAAGGCCAGAAGTATCGATACGGTGGCGAATCCTTCCAAGGTCTTCAAAGAGGAAGTGAACAAACTGGAAAAGGACTTCGATACCCAATTCAAGGTTATTAAGAAACACGACCTCGCACCGTTCCATGAGGACCATTTGGGACTGGTTGCGAAAAAGAAACTTAAAGAAAACTAAATGTTTTCTCTATATGTGAGGGGCTGTGAATGTCAGATACCGGGGAAAGAATGTCCGGTGGGAAATATTTTGGAGTATGTCCCTCCTTTCACCATTCAAAAGCTTGCAACTGCAAACGCTGTCCTTCATATCCCGGAGATGGTTATATGTTCTGTGCACGCGGCAATGATCGCCTGCTTCCGGAAAAAAAGGAATGTCTTTGCAGAGAATGTTATGTTTACAAGCAGTTTGGTTTCGAAGGAGATTTCTTTTGCCGGGTTGATGTAAAATGAGCATTCTTTCAAATAATATCACTATGCTGGTGATCTTACTGGTGATTGCATGCATTGCTTTAGGATTTATTGGATATGATAAATTTGTATCAAATAAAAATGGGGTAGATGTGAGCTATACGGATGTATCCGTTCATGAGGCTAAAGATATGCCGATGAGGGAGATGTTTTCCTTCTGAATGTGCGCACGGAAAGTGAGTTCAATTCAGGCCATCTCGAAGGTGCAGTAAATATCGAAGTCTCACAATTGGGGTCCCGCCTGGATGAAGTTCCAGCTGACAAGGCCATTCTGGTCTATTGCCGTACCGGGGTAAGAAGTGTCAGAGCAAGTAAAACACTTGTTAACGCCAGTTATACGGATGTCTATAATATGCAAGGTGGTATTACTGCCTGGATGTCAGCAGGTTATCCTTACGTAAGCTGATCCCTTTTTATTTTTCACTCTTTTCCCTATATCCTTTAGCAAGCTCGATGTTCACGGAAACTACATCTCTGTTGGTCTTTTCAAAGAAATATCCTTCGAATATTTCTGGCAGAGCGTCTGCATCTTCTTGTTTGGTGATCATCATTCCTGCGGGGACATACCTGTTCTCCGGAATGTCCACGCCAAAGGCACCAGATTTGGGTTCAAGCACGGAGCCCTTGCCAACATTTGCATTGAATACCAGTGTCTGCATTGCGAGAAATGCATCATCACAGACTGCAGCCGGGCCGTGTATCTGTGATTGGTGAGCAATTGAAACTCTTTCTCCTACATATACTGAATATGGTCTACCTTCCACATTCACCTAATTTGCTTTAATTGGATTTCCTTTAATGTCAATGGTCTTCATGCCATGCATGATTACTCCATCCTGAACATTACTGTCGTCGTCAATATGGATGGGGCTACCTTCATCGGCCCTTATGGATACAAAGGGGGACACCATTACTCGTTTTCCAATGGTTACATCTCCGATCACAATTGCTTGTGGGTGAATATATGCGGTATCGTCAATGGATGGAGCTTTCATCTCGGGATTCCAGGATGTCAATGGGGTGTGTTCTATATTTTCCGGCATTGTTATCTACAGATGAACTTCTTATTTATACAAATTTCGTCAACATCTTTAAAATAATGACGTTGTCCTCTTATTTATACAAATTTCGCAAAAAGAAGTTTTAGATATTCTGACAACTGAACGTTCCATTCTAGGAATTTTGCAGCCTTTCTTTCTGGAACTATTATTGATGATATGTTACCAATACAATTAATATCAATTTGTGGATGAATTTAGTAATGATCTGATGTGTGTATATTCTGGTAATGAAAACAAATTTATACTAATCGTGAGTGATATTACTATAGTTCTCTCAAAAAGTATATACGTTAAAAAAACTACTTTATTAAGTTCACAGTTATTGGATACGCTTATTAGTAGCAAGTGCACAATTTCCATGGATGATGCATACGTTAAAGCGTTTAGGGTCACGTTTGATAAAAGATGGGGTATGAAGGGCGCATGAATAAAGAGACAAGCATTTTAGTCGTCGAGGACGAGAATATTGTGGCGTTGAGTATTAAGAACAAGCTCATTAGCTTGGGGTATTCAGTGCCTAGTACCGCTTCATCCGGGGAGGATGCAATTACTAAAGCAGACCTTTTTTACCCTGATCTTGTGTTGATGGACATCATGCTGAGGGGCGATATGGACGGCATTGAAGCTGCAAATGAGATCCGCATTAAATTCGATATTCCGGTGATCTTCCTTACAGCATATACCGATGATAGGACACTTGAGAGAGCTAAGGTCGCAGAACCTTATGGTTACATATCTAAACCGTTCAAAGAACAGGACCTCAAATCCAATATTGAGATCGCACTCCACAAACATGGAAAAGAACTCAGGTTAAAGTAAATCCCCAGTTGGTGTTTGATCACTTTTCGTTTTCCGGTTCTATTATATTTTCTCTTGTATCTATTTCCGGGATATGTTGTTCTGCAATAAGGTTCTAATAGGGTGTTAATTGTGCTAAAAGCTCTGATATTTGATATGGATGGGGTTCTGGTGGATTCTATGCCTTACCATACCGAAGCTTTGAGTCATGTATTTGCTGATATGGGTTTATCCATGGATGCTCAGGATGTCTATAATATGGAAGGCTCAAAGACAGTGGATATCGTAAGCTATCTGCTGGAAAAAGATGGTGTGGATCTTCTGAACTTTGATTTAGATGGGCTTATACACAGGTACCGGGATGAGTTTGCCAGAATTGTAGAACTGAAGGCTTTTAGTGAGGTCCTCGAGTGTCTTCCAATTTTGAAAGAGCGTTTTATGTTTGCGGTGGTTTCCGGAGCTGACCGGAATATAGTGCAAGATATTATCACTAATCTTTATGATGGTATTTTCGATGTTGTCATAAGTGGGGAGGATGTTGAAAATGGTAAGCCTGCCCCTGATCCTTTTCTGAGTGCTGCTGATATGTTCGGGCTGTATGCAAGTGAATGTCTTGTTGTGGAAAATGCAGCAATGGGCGTGGAAGCTGCCAATCGGGCAGGTATGTTCTGTCTGGCTGTTCCGACCTATGTCAGTAAGGAAAGCCTGAAAAATGCAGACCGTTTAGTGGATGACCATCGAATGCTAAGGGATTTCCTTCTTGGACTTGACCATCTGGAAAAGGAAGCTGTTGAGGCTTTACGCCTGAAATTTTATTCAGCTCATAAATGAATCTACACTCATTTTTTTCCTGTATGCCATTCCCTGGAATATTGCTATGGCATTTCCTTCTTCGTCCGTAATGTCTACTGTATATGTTGCTATCTTTGGGTTTTTTGAATTTTCGCGCGCCTGGGCATACAGGGTCCCGGATGTCGTGGAAGTTACGAAGGATATATTGGCATTTATTGCGACTGCAACCGTACCATGAGAATTGGAAGCGGCGGCAAATGCGAAGTCTGCAAGGGTAAATATTGCTCCTCCCTGAACGATACCCACCCCGTTCAAGTGATGTTCGTGGATGTCCATCTTCGCTTTTGCGTAGCCTTCCGAGACTTCCAGGAGCTTAACATCGATGTATTCGGCGAATTTATCCATTTTGAAGAATTCTTTTATCTTTTCCATTGTATCGCATCCATTCAGTTCTTTGATAGGATGTGCATGTTTTAAGTATTCACTATATCTTACCTTCTCTGAAAGTAGTTTTTAATAAAGCGAACGTGTGACATTTAAGTAAGCATTATTCATAAATGAGAATTGGCTGGTTTTAGCGCGAAGACCCCCTTATTTCCAGTGGAGTTATCTCATTGTGTATATTGTTCGTGTGTGATCGACGGTGACTATGGATAAATAGGCAAATATCCGTAGTTTAAGTGTATAATGAGACAAATAGAAGGTCTTTTAAGTGTCAACATCCTTGATTCTTAAAGGTGCTCTATTCAGATAATTTTGTTTGGTATAAATATCTGTACCGTTTTCAATTGCGGGGGTCATTATAATGGAAAATACCTATTCGAAGTTTTGGGATGCAGACGAATTCATTCTTGTTAGTGATGGGACCAAGCCTGCAATGGAATGGGCGGTCGAGGAACTCAGGAAGAAAGGGAAAACTGTTCATTTTGTGGACCTTTCCAATAGGCCCGAGCTGGATGCGATAAAATCTATCGGTGAAGCTCCGGAAGGTGTGGAAAATGCGGTGATAGGTCTGACAAAGACCGAACCGGCAGATGCCATGAAAGGTCTTTTCGAGAAAGGTGTGGTAAATACCTGGGTTCACTGGAAAACGGATACTCCTGCTGTGAGGGAACTTTGTGCAGATCATCAATGTTACACTGGAAGGTGTCCTATGCTGTATCTTGGGAAGGATCTCAGCATGCATGGTGTTCATAGGATGGTCGCAAAACTGATCGGGCAATATTAAGTTTTACTTCTCATCTACCGCTTGACAATAAATTTTTTATACAAGCAATCTAATCTCATTTCGTTATGTTCTACTAAACATAACGGTATAATGGTGAGCGGAGGTATTGTATGGATAAAAAGCGTTCTTTAATGGTCATATCTATCATATTGGTACTGGCTATGGCATTGTTTTTGGTTATGGGGTGGGGTGCTTTTTTAGGGTCATCATCATCTCATACAGATGTGAGTTCTGAGGTCATTGTCTCTGCCGCGGCAAGTTTGACCGAAAGTTTCACTGAGGTCGAACGCAAGTTTGAAGATACGCATCCTGATATCGATATAATTCTCAATCTGGCGGGTTCAGGTACCCTGCGTATGCAGATAGAAGCCGGTGCTCCCATCGATGTTTTTGCTTCGGCTTCCCAGAAGCACATGGACCTCCTTGGGTCCGAGGATTTGATCTATGCTGACACAAGGCATGATTTCGCTGAGAACTCTCTTGTGATGATAGTTCCCAGGTCAAGCGAGAATACTATAAGGTCCCTTGAAGATCTTGAGGATGTTTCAATTACAAAGATAGCTATTGGAGACCCGGAGATCGCACCTGTGGGTAGATATACGAAAGGTGCACTTGAGGCAGCTTCTTTGTGGGACGATGTTAGTGGTAAGCTCATTTATGCGGAGAGTGTGAAGCAAGTGCTCGTCTATGTTGGGAGCGGGGAAGTTGATGCGGGTTTTGTTTATATGACCGATGCGATGGCCTCAGATATGGATAAGATAGAAGTTGTTGCTCAGATCCCGGTAAGTACCAGTATAAGCTATCCTATTGCAGTCGTTTCATCTTCAGATGAAAGGGAAGCCTCACAGGAATTCATCGATTATGTTATTTCGGATGAAGGAAAAGGTATATTCGTAAAATATGGCTTTAGTGTAATGGATGATAATTGATGCTTGAAGATGCCTTGATCCCTCTCTCGATAACTTTAAAGGTGGCAGTTCTGTCCACCTGTCTTGTTGCTGTGTTCGGTATCCTCATATCCTATGCCCTTGCAAGAAGGGATTTCAGGGGGAAATGGCTGGCTGATATTCTTGTGACCCTTCCCCTCGTGCTTCCGCCAACGGTTACGGGTTATCTTCTTGTTGTTCTGTTGGGAAAGAACGGTGCAATAGGCAGTTTTCTCTTTGAGATGACGGGTTGGTCATTGCTTTTCACATGGCATGCTGCGGTGATAGCAGCTTTTGTTGTATCTCTTCCTCTCATGGTGAAGACCACTGCTTCTGCTATCAGTGCAGTGGATCGTGAACTGGAGTATGCGGCTTATACCCTCGGGCACAGTGAGCTTGAGACCATGCTCTTTGTCACCCTACCCCTTGCTAAAAAAGGCATACTTGCAGGCATCGTGTTAAGTTTTGCAAGGGCTGTGGGGGAGTTCGGTGCGACCCTTATGGTTGCGGGTAATATTCCGGGGAAAACGAATACCATGTCTTTGTCCATATATACGGCGTTCCAGTCAGGCAATGATGCTCTTGCGAACATTCTTGTCATCACTCTGGTCGTTGTTTCATTATTATCCATGGCACTGGCTGCAAAGTTCGTAGATCGTTGGAGCGTGTGAGGTATTTAAATGGGCGTAAAAGTGAGCTTGTCAAAGGTGTATCGTTCCCGCGGTAGGAAGGGTGGCAGAGATGATGTTTTTTCTCTGGATGTCAGTTTTGAGGTGGGGAATGAGCTGGTTGTCCTTTTTGGTCGCTCCGGTTCCGGCAAGACCACGACACTTCGATGTATCGCAGGACTGGAAGCTCCGGAACGAGGAAGTATCGTTGTCAATGGAAAAACGTATTATGATAGTGATTCGGGTATCGATCTCCAGCCTCAGTACAGGAGGCCGGGATATGTTTTCCAGAACTATGCCCTTTTCCCGCATATGGATGTGAGGAAGAACATCGTTTATGGTCTTAAGGGGTGGGATGCAGTGAAGAAGGAGGCGCGATTATTCGAAATGCTTCGTCTGTTGCATATAGAGGGACTGGAGGGACGGTATCCTTCCCAGTTGTCGGGAGGGCAGAAACAGAGGGTAGCCCTTGCCCGTGCCCTTGCACCGAGTCCCGATATCCTGTTGTTGGATGAGCCTTTCTCTGCCCTTGATATGGTGGTCAGGATGCGACTGAGGGAGAGGATAAAAACTATTCAGAAGGAGCTTGGCATCCCTGTACTGTTCATCACCCATAGTCCAGAGGAAGCGTTCTCGCTTGCAGACAGGGTCGTGGTCCTTCATGAAGGGAAGGTTCACCAGTCAGGCAGTCCGCGGCAAGTGTTCTATTCTCCTGTTGACAGGGATGTGGCAGAACTTGTGGGCGTCAGCAATATCTTTGAGGATGGGGCTGTTGTCGGGAATTCTCCTGAAGGCTTTGTTCTTGAAGGCAGAGGTCTGCAATTTGTCACAGGTTCGGATGTTTCTGGTTCAGATACTGTTTCCTGGGGGGTAAGGCCGGAGAACATACATCTGATGGCCTATGATAAGGATCTGCTTTCAGATGACTGTAATGTCTTTGCAGGCACTGTTCTTGATGTTACTGATAAGGGTAGCAGCAAGCTGATGGCTGTGGAACTTGATGGTAGTAATGTAGTTCTTTTTTGTGATGTTCCGACAAGGCTGCTGGATGATGCTATGGGATTACGTGTCATCGTGAATATCGCAGCGCAAGACGTACTGGTCTTCGAGTAAGATCACAAAAAAGAACTACATTGCTCATCTAATCGTATAACGGATGCTATGGCAAACTCTCGTCCTTATCAGTCAATCGCAGGATATCCAGCCTTTTTGTAACTTCGACTTTTCCTGAAATTCCAGTAAAAACGATATCTTCACAACCATTCTCATGGAAACCAATCCATTGTTCAGCCAGCCGGTTCAAAATATCTGGATGCCATCGACCCATATAACTCAGATAAAGGATGAGAGGATATTTATAGACAGAAAATCCTAAAGATATTGGGGAGTTTTTATGCTCAGATTGAGATTCCACGGCAGGGGTGGCCAGGGAGCGAAGGTTGCCAGCAGAGTGCTCGGGACAGCTGCATTTCTGGACGGCTACAATGTACAGGATTTTCCATTATATGGTGCCGAGAAAAGGGGGGCGCCGATCACTGCCTTTACCCGCATCTCCAGAGAGAACATCATGGAGCGGGGCGTGATCTCAGATCCTGATATTGTGATAGTTATAGATGAAACGCTACTGTCAGATCCTAAGGCAATGCCTTTATCAGGACTTAAAAAAGGGGGTGTCGTTTTTGTAAACACGCCCCAGAGTCCTCTGGAAACACAGGAAAGGTACAGTATCACAGATCACGTGATAACACTGGACCTTACAAAGATCGGCCTTGATATGATCGGAAAGCCCGTCCTCAGCAGCCTTGCAGCTGCTGTTGCCTCTAGGATCGCCGGCATTGGAGAGGATGCCTTAAGGGATGCCCTGGAAAAGGAGCTATCCGGAATAATATCGGACAGGGGAATTTTAGAAAAGAATGCAGAGGCTGCACTTTATTGTTACGATGCAGTGGTCCCGGTACAAATGAAAACTACTGAGGCCATACGGGAAGGGGAGAATGTTATCAACATACCTTTCGAAACAGCTCGTGTATCCAGTCCTGCCATAAATGCCACCGGCAATACCCCCCTGCGAAGAACGGGAAACTGGCGGGTATTCAGACCTATCTGGGATTATGACCTTTGTACCAGGTGCATGACCTGTGTTGCCAGGTGTCCTGAGGGTTGTATCCAGGTAAATGAAGACGGTTATCCTTATGCGGATTACGAAAACTGTAAGGGTTGTCTCATATGCGCCAGGGAATGTCCGGTAAAGGCCATCAATGACGTGCGGGAGATGCACTCCCAATCGGAAGAAGGTGAACTATAATGGGAAAAGAGATGCTAACCGGCAATGGTGCCGCTGCCTGGGGGGTGCGGCTGGCAGAAGTGGATTATATTCCGGCCTATCCTATAACTCCCCAGACGGAGATCATCGAGACAATTGCAAAGTGGATATCCGACGGGGCCATGGATGCGAGTTTTGTTACCATGGACTCGGAGCATTCCATGGTAACGGCAGCAGGTGCTGCTTCCGCCACAGGGGTCAGGACCTTCACGGCCACATCCAGCCAAGGCCTGTTGTATGGATTTGAGATGATATATACAGTGGCAGGATGGAGAGTCCCTCTGGTGATGGTAAATGTATCAAGGGGATTGTCCTCACCGATCACCCTGGGGCCGGACCACAACGATATTCTGGCGATCAGGGATTCGGGATTCTTACAGATCCATTGCGAGACCTGCCAGGAAGTATTTGATTCGATCCTGATGGCATACAAACTGGCTGAGGATGAACGGGTGCTCCTGCCTGTCATTGTGAACATGGACGGTTTTTACCTCTCATTTACCAGAGAACCCGTGGAGATCCCGGATGTGGAGACTGTCAGAAGTTTCCTGCCAGAATACCAGCCGGAACATGCCTTTTTCAAGCCAGTTCAGCCCATGGCCCAGGGCGTTGCGGTCCTTGGCGGGGAGTTCTATTCCTATTTCAAATACCAGATGCACCTTGCAAGTAAGAATGCCCTGGAGGTCTACAAGGAGGTGTGCGGGGACTTCGAACAGAAATTTGGCAGAAAATACAGGGCCATTGAAGAATATATGCTGGAAGATGCCGAATATGTCCTTGTCATGACAAACTCATTTTCCACCCTCGGGAAAGCTGCCGTGAAAAGAGCACGGGAGAAAGGGCTCAAGGCCGGCTTACTGCGGCTGAGGGTATTGAGACCATTTCCGGACCCTGATATAAAGAATGCATTGAAAGGGAAAAGGGCAGTGGCTGTCATAGACCAGAACATCAGCGTAGGCAAGGGAGGGATCATATATTCAGAGATGGCCGGTTGCCTGTACAATGAGATAAACAGGCCCCTTTTACTATCCTTCATTGGAGGGCTTGGGGGAAAGAACATCAGCCCGGAAGAATTCGAGTTTATCTTTGATAAAATGACCACGGCTGAGGATACTGGAATTGTGGAAACGCCCCATCTCCTGTATACAGAGAATGAGTGGAAAGAAATGGCAGGATTGAAGGATATTGCAGGGAAGGGATAAAGATATGGATACAGCACCCATCAGATCCATCAGGGAAATACCCCCTGAAGAGAACGTACTATCAGGAACCCCTGCATGTGCAGGTTGTGGTGGGCTCCTGACCCTGAGGCATTGCCTGAAGGCACTGGGGGAAAAGATCGTTATTGTAAATGCTGCAAGCTGTTTTACCCTCCTTTCCATATATCCCTTCACACCTTTCAAGAATTCCTGGCTTTATACTGCAATGGCCTGTGCACCTGCCGGGGCCCAGGGGGTCCGGGATGCTCTGGATATATTGATCAAAAAGGGCAAGCTGGATCCGGAAGAGAACCTAAAGGTGGTCGTGCTGACCGGGGATGGTTCTGCATATGACATGGGCCTGTCGTCCACATCCGGAGCCCTTTACCGCAACCTGGACTTCTATTATATCTGTTATGACAATGAGGCATATGGAAATACCGGATTCCAGCAATCAGGGGCCACACCCTTTGGATCAAGGACAGCAACAAGCCCGCCAGGAGGGGCAAGACCAGCTGGTACACAGCTTCAAAAGAAGGATCTGTTCGAGATATGGAACAGTCACAATCCCCCCTACCTTGCAACCATCTCCCCTGCCTATCCGGTTGACCTGATGAACAAGTTCAGAAAAGCTGAACAGTATAAGGGTCCAAAACTCTTCATATCCCATTCCTCCTGCCCACCAGGATGGGGATTCGACCCCTCCCAATCCGTCAGTCTCGCAAAGCTGTCTGTTGAGACAGGGATCTGGCCATTAAAGGAGTCTGTCCATGGCAAGGTGGAACATACATTCGTTCCAAAGAAATTCAAGCCTGTGGAAGACTACCTGAAAG
>NZ_JAUVEY010000149.1:0-5319 GCF_030594565.1 Methanococcoides sp. | reverse complement strand
CCCCGGAACCCCTTCACTGGAGATCACAAAAGAGGTTAGCAGTTATACTGTTGATCAGGGAGAGGTCGTCACGATCAAAGTGACTGCCAGAAACAAAGGTGATGGGAAGGCTACAGAGGTAAGGTTCTCTGATCCAAAGCCGACAGGATTTATCCTTCAGGAGATCCTTCTTGAAGAGACAGGTCAGATGACCATCGACAAATACGAGACAAGGACTATTTTTCTTTACAAGCTTCAGGCAAATGAAGCTGGAACATTTGAATTCCAGCCTACCAGAGCCTCATATTCCAATGAAGCAGACATGGATTTTCCCGAAGCGGTATCTAACATACCAGTGATAACTGTAACTGATACGGGCAAAAATGCAAGAAAAGTTGCTGAGCTTGAATTTTCCACATCCATCGAAAGTAGTAGTGTAAAAAGGAATGATGAAGTGGAAGTGGTTATTAACATCAAGAACCAGGGAGATTCTTCTGCAAATGGGGTCGTACTGAACATCCACCTTCCTGAAGAGGTTGAATACAAAGGCAGCAACTCCAACATTGAAATTATAAATGGAATGCCAAAGGCTTATCTGGAGACATTTGGACTGGATCAGGAAAAAGAGATAAGATTCGTGATAAAGCCAACAGAATTGGGTACTTATACCATTACAACCGATTATTCATATCAGTATGAAGATGGAGTAAACCCTAATCGTCAGGAAGTGACGGGCGAATTCACCACAAGTACGATCGATGTGGCCAGAGGGGACCTCGATTCAGTGATCGAACAACCATGGTATGTGATTGCGATCCCGTTGCTGATCATTGTCGCTATTGGAGGGTGGTTGTTCCATCGGTCCAGACAGTACAGGTTCTAATCAGTTACGATTTCATAAAGAGATTCAATTTCATTAAATATGGAGGAATTATTTGCTCAATATACTGATCGTAGGAAATGGTCAATGTGGTAACCGTATCCTTGATGCGATAAACAAAGAGGCTTTTGGTGGTAAAAGCAAATTTGCAAAATTCTATTCACAACAAAAATACAAAAGCAAGGTCGAAACTATCGCCATCAATACTGCGATAAACGACCTGAAGGAATTGAGTTTTACCAAAGCCAAGGACAGGATACATATTCCTCACTTGCATGGTGTTGGTGCCAACCGTACTCTTGGTAAGAGCGTATTTGAAGATAATAAATCCCATATAATGCGCAATATAGAGGAAAGAGGTAATTTCGATGTAGGATTCGTGATAACTTCTGCATCCGGCGGGACAGGATCATCTTTCACACCACCCCTTATCAAGGAAATTAAGGAAAAACATGATTTCCCGGTATATGCTGTCGTTGTTCTTCCTTTCAGAGAGGAGGGAACGCTCTACCTCCAGAATGCAGCATTCTGCCTGAAAGAGATACGTGACAGTGGTGTCGATGGGATCATACTTGCTGATAACCAGTTCCTTAAGCAGATCGGAGGAAATATACAATCTGCATATAATAGCATCAATGACATGATCGCAAAACGCATTCTTTTCTTACTTGATGCGCTTGATAGTGAAATGATGATGGTGACAGACCTCGGCGACTTCAAAACAGTGATGAGCGGCGGAGCAGGCCTTGCTACGATCGGTTTCTATGAAGCTGAAAAAGGAATGAACATCAAGACCACCATCCAGAAAGCATTATCACCAAACGGCCTTTTGTTCTCGACCGATGTTTACAAAGAAGGAAGCAGGGCCATGGTCATCATCAAAGGTGATAAATCATATCTGAGCATCGATGAGATATCATCGGAAGTGGAAAAACTTTCTTCATCCGTTGGCCATGTATTTAAAGGTATTATCGTCAGGAAAGGTGAAGCTCCACAGGTGCTGGTCGTCCTTACCCTTGAAGCAGCAGAAGAGCTGGAAAATCTATATTCAGTTGCAGTAGATGCGATCCATCAGGAACGCGAAAAGAAAACAAGAATTGAAGAACAAAAAGAGATTGATAAAGCATTCTCAAAGATAGATGGGCTTGAACCCAACTATTGACCTTAAATGATATCCTTAGCGGGATATTATCCATTTTTTATAATTTCAACAAAACCGATGATGGTTTGTGCATACCATTCATTATAAATGATCCAGCAAGATAAATGATGAAAAATCGAGCAAAAAGCAGGTATAAAATGGCTGATAGATCCAATATAATCGAGATCAGAGACCTTACGAAGACCTACACAGATGGATTAGGGGTCAAAGCACTTGACGGGCTTAGCCTTAAAGTCAAACGTGGAGAGTTTATCTCCATAATAGGACCTTCAGGATCAGGCAAAAGTACATTACTGCATATGATAGGCATACTTGATACGCCAACAAGCGGGACTATCCTGATAGATGGCGAAGATGTTACGACCATGTCGGATAAAGAGCGTTCCAGTGCACGTAACAAGATGCTTGGATTTATCTTCCAGTACCATCATTTATTACCCGATTTTTCAGCTATAGAGAATGTGATGATGCCTTTACTTATATCTGGAAAAAATAAGGCAGAAGCCAGAGAGATAGCTAAAGAACTCCTCAAAAAGGTGGGACTTGAGGACAGGATCGATCACAGGCCAAACCAATTGTCAGGAGGACAGAACCAGAGAGTTGCTGTTGCCAGAGCACTTGCCAATCGTCCGAAGATCGTGATAGGGGACGAACCTACAGGAAATCTTGACAGCAATTCAAGCGATAAGATATATGAGCTTCTCAGAAAGCTAAACCGGGATTATGGACAGACTTTCATACTTGTGACACATGATGAGGACATGGCTGCTAAGACCGATCGCATCATTCGTATTGTTGATGGAAGGATAGTAGATGATCGTAATTTATTTTAATCGTTTTTTCAGGTGAGAATATGGAATATTCAAAAGGAAATATTGGTAGAGTATTTACTGTTAGGATAGATACTGGAGAAGACCTGCTTCAGGAACTCGAAGGTATTGCAATGAAAGAGAACATCAAGGCTGCGGTATTCACTCTGCTTGGCGCTGTGGCCAAAGTCAACCTTGTCGTAGGACCTAAAGAGAATGCGATTCCCCCTGAACCCATGTGGGTCAACCATACTGAACCACAGGAAGTGATAGGTGTTGGGAATATATTTACAGAAGAAGGCAGGCCTAAGATACACCTCCATACCGCTGCCGGACGTGGCGACAATGTCAATGTCGGCTGCTTGCGCGGAGAAAGTGCAGCATTCATGGTCCTTGAGGTCTTCATAATGGAGATCGATGGCATGGAAGCTATGCGTGCATTCGATGCCACTAAGGGCTTTGCTCAGATATCATTCGGAAAGAACTAATCGAAAATGAATCAAAATAAACGTAACTTAATCTACTAAATTACGTAGGCTCTTTACAACTTCCAGCCTTTTCTCATTTTCTTTTAGAATATCAGATTCATATTCTGTCAGGATCTCAGCGAAATCCATATTGAGCGAGTAATATTTTGCAGGCCTTCCTCTGCATTTAGTCCTCTTCTCGTTCTTTTCCCCCACCCAACCACGTTCACACAGAGGTCGCATAGCTACACTTACCTCTGGTTGCCTCAGGCCTGTAACATTTTCTATATCCTGGGAACTTAGCTCACATCCATTAAGGAGGCAGGCAATTGAAAGTGCTTCTATTCTCGAAACGTTAATGCTTTGTAATAGGGATGATACCTCATACCCCTTCTCATCTATAAAGTTAGACATCTCACTCACCATGAAGAATAATAGTACTTAGATGTTTATATATTTATGCTGTGCATAACCAACGCTGCTTAAATATGGTATATAAAGAACAGTGCAAAATGCTCACAAAATGCGGTAACAATATATACTGTAATGTACGATTTGACCATAGAATAACCAAATGGTGAAGACATGAACTCTATCAGCGAAGAAGCAAAATACACAATTCAAAAAGTGCATGCCAGAGAGATACTTGACTCCAGAGGAAACCCTACGGTAGAAGTAGATATTTACACTGGATGCGGATTTGGAAGGGCAAGTGTTCCATCCGGAGCTTCCACAGGTTCCAATGAAGCCCTTGAACTAAGGGATAAGGACGCTGACCGGTATAACGGGAAAGGAGTTTTGGACGCTGTAGACAACGTTAATACGACCCTTGCAAAAGAGCTTTTGGGAATGGATGCACGTAACCAGCGTGAGATAGATGAGTTGATGATCGCACTGGACGGTACTGAGAACAAAATGACCTTTGGGGCTAACGCCATTCTGGGAATTTCCATGGCCACTGCAAAAGCAGCAGCTGATTCACTTGGAATTGCCCTTTATCGTTACCTTGGTGGTACCAACGCTTTTGCATTGCCCGTCCCAACAATGAACGTGATCAATGGCGGAAAGCATGCAGGGAACGATCTTTCCATCCAGGAATTTATGATACAGCCAAAAGGTGCTGACACTTTCTCAAATGCATTGAGGATAGGAGCTGAGACATACCATGCTCTTGGCAAGGTCCTTGAGGACAAATACGGCGCTTCTGCAACAAATGTAGGATACGAAGGCGGATATGCACCTCCGATCTCAACAACTGCTGATGCACTGGACGCACTCGTAAGTGCAATTGAGGAAGCCGGATATACCGAATCAGAGATCAGCATCGGGCTTGATTCCGCTGCATCCGAGTTCTTTGATGGAGAGAAATATTTCATTGACGGAAAAAAGATAGCGCCTGCTGAACTTGTGGACTACTACCTTGATCTTATTGAAACATATCCGATCCTTTCAATTGAGGACCCATTCCACGAGGAATCATTTGAGGACTTTGCAACTCTTACGAGCGAGGCATGGGACACCATAATTGTCGGAGATGACCTGTTCGTTACAAATGTAAACCGCCTGGCAAAGGGTATTGAGATGGAAGCGGCAAATGCACTTTTACTCAAGGTCAACCAGATAGGCACGATATCTGAATCATTCGATGCTGCAAATCTTGCACAGAGGAATGGTTACAGCGTTGTTGTAAGCCATCGCTCTGCAGAGACAGAAGACCCAATGATAGCTGATATTTCAGTAGCTATTGGAGGAGACCTTATCAAGACAGGCGCACCTGCAAGAAGTGAGCGCACTGCAAAATACAACCAGTTACTCAGAATTGAAGAAGAGCTTGGAGATGCTGCACGTTATGTGCAGCTCTGATCCTTTTTTTAAATTTATTTTGTAACTATTCAGCCATCCTCACGTTTTTGATATAAACTTAGAATACTCAACACAATTCCATCAGTGCTTGATATTGATTTTACCAAAAAACAATATACTATGCCTCTATTTTAGTCACTCCCTGAAATTCAACCTGGT
>NZ_JAUVEY010000075.1:0-10368 GCF_030594565.1 Methanococcoides sp. | reverse complement strand
GTGTGTGTAATACGTGCTCCTGTCACCATGTCCATCAAAGAGAGAATATCTTCCCTTTCCTTGATAGTATACATGAACATTGATACGAAACCAATGAACTCACCGAACTCACCCATTCCAAGAAGGTGGCTCTGTAATCTTGACAGTTCTTCAACAATAACCCTGATATACTGGGATTTTTCAGGAACTTCAATGTCTGCAAGTTTTTCAACAGCACCGACATAAGCTTCTTCGTTTGTCATTGCTGTAAGATAACAGATCCTGTCAACGATAGGTATGCCTTGAAGGTACGTTTTATTTTCTAAGATCTTTTCAATACCCTTGTGAATAAATCCCAACTCGATATCAGCATCGACCACGGTTTCACCCTTAAGTTTCAGGTTTAACCTAAATGGTCCTGGTTGCATCGGATGTTGAGGTCCAAGGTGAACGATCATTTCTGATGGGCCAACTGTTTCATCCATATTTATACCCTCACACCAAATTTCTGGCAGTTCTGTTCGGGAAGCCTTCGTAATCCTTTCTCAAAGGCCAATCTCCCATCAATTCATCTGGAAGGACCAGAGGTTTGAGGTAGGGATGATTGTTAAATTTAACACCGAACAGTTCGTATGTTTCTCTTTCATACCAATTTGCATTCCAATAAACAGGAACTATAGACTCGATCTCCGGAGCATCACGAGGAAGCTTAACTTTGATGGTCATTAGAACAGAGTGGTCGTATGAACCAATATGATAGACAACCACGATCTCGTTCCTTTTAGGATAATCTACAGCAGTCTCGCTTGAGAGATGATCAAATAAAAGTTCATCTTTCATGTACTGGCAGACTTCCACGATCTTTTCCGGTTCCAGATAAGCAGAGACCCTGATATCAGAATCCACTTTTGCATCCACGAGGGAGTCCTGGAACTTATTAACCAATGAATCAATAATGCTTTTTGCATCCATGTGATCACCTCAATAATCCGTCCCATGGTCCTTCTTGGCCATGATCTTCTTCTGAAGCTCAATGAATCCCTGAAGCAGGGCTTCCGGCCTTGGCGGACATCCTGGAATAAAAACATCTATAGGGAACATTTTATCGATGTTCTGCACTGTGCTGTAAGATTCATAGAAAGGACCACCACTAATAGAGCAGTCACCCATGCAAATTACCCACTTTGGTGCAGCCATCTGTTCCCAGAGCGTATTAAGAGCAGGAAGGTATTTCTTTGTCACATATCCACTAATGATCATGACATCTGCAGCCCTTGGGGAATTACGTGGTATAATACCGAACCTGTCAGTATCATAGTGTGCACAACCTGTAGCGATCATTTCCACACCACAACAACCCATTGGCTGAGTCAGGAACCACAGAGAGTTCTTCCTACCCCAGTTAATTACATCCTGGGCCTTTGTCTTTTTCAAGAATTCAGTGATAGCCATGGAAGTGGTGGTGATTACACCGGGGATCTCTTCCACAGACTCCTCCTGATTCCCTACTGTTTCGTTATCGTTTAATTCATCCATTTAAGAGCACCCTTCTTCCATAAGTATGCATATCCGAACAACAGAACAAAAATGAAGATAAGCATCTCAACGATCGCTGTTACCATATCGACAGAGGTACCCTGATAGATCATTGCCCATGGGTACAGGAAAAGAACTTCGATATCGAACAGAACAAATGCTATCGCATAAAGATAATACTCAACATTGAACTGTATTCGCGCATCTCCTAACGGATCTGAACCACATTCATAGGTCGTGTATTTGTTAGGTGATTTGCTTCTGGGGCTTACCAACTTAACCATAGCCATCGTTGCCGGAGGCATCAGAAGCGAAACAACAAGAAACACAGCAACCGGAATGTAACTATTGATAATACTGCTACTATCGATTATTACTGACATTGAATCACCTGAAGATTAATAATCGTAGATATAGTATTCTCTATATAACTATTTCCAAAAAACACACATTCATAACAAAACATGACGAAATATTAACAGGAGAAGAATAGAAGGACTGTGCGGATTTTGAATAGAAATTTAGCAGAAAAACGCAGATTTAAACTTATTACAAGTACCAAAAGTACGTATTCAGTAAAATTTAAAAAAGTCAAAGAAAGCAGGATATACCTGCTTTACAAATATCAGATCATCTTTGGAGAGTAATACTTCTTGACCATTTCGCCACAATTGGAACAAGTCATCACAAGCCACTCACCCACTTCTTCAGTTTCATACATATCAAAGATTGAGGAATCACAGCTCGGACAGGTATAATATTCCTTGAAATAATAATGATAGAACTGTGGCGTCTTCTCAAGCCAATCAAGCACCTCATGCATTCGTTCAAAATAACGCTGCTTTGAGGGCGTCTTAGTCTCATGAAGAGCATCATCTGCCCGTTCAGAAGCATCTACAGTATACTTGTGTGATTTAGAGAGGATCTTCTTGTAATCACTCACATATCGACTAGTGCTATCAAGATAGTGCAGATAGCCTTCATGCGCCTTCGGTTTTGTAGCATCACTCACCGTTTTCATGAAATACTCGCTCATCACATCTTCCATGATATCGGCACAGGAGGTACAGATATTATAGCCCTCATATTGCTTGAAATCCTGATCCTCCCCACAGATCACGCATTTTTCCATTTAAAAACCCCCTTTGGATCAGTTCATTTTACAAGCACAGGTTTCATAGCTTCCCTTGTGAACATGATAGGGAAGACATTCAATACCCCAAGCAGGTCCCCTGCCCTAACCTTCCCGGTCTCCTGTCCGAATACATAAGCATGATTGATGGTACGCGGACTTTCAACAAGGCAATTCCCTTCCTTTGAAGAGACCTTCAGAACGGAAGCAACTGCATGATAAGTGAACGCACATGGAATTGCAAGTGTGTCAGCATCCAATGTGACTTCCTTAATTGCGATCTTCTTATATTCGCCAGCACGAAGTTCCAGGTCCTCATCAGATATCACCATCTTCCACTTTGCGCGGGTGGCGATAGTAAATTCATAAGGCGCAGCCTTGAACTTCTTCGAAACCATTTCACCGTCTTTACGAGCTACTACTTGTATAGTTTCCGTGGACATGTATATCACCAAAGTATAATCTGACATATTACTATAAAAGGATTGTCATTATTGATAATGATAATTAGAGTACATTGCCAAATACAAAACAGACCAACAAAAAAACTATACGCCCACACATAATAGTACAATAAAGATAGAACGCATCAGTATTAATACATTGCTTATGTTACAGGACACACATAAGACAACATCAAAATATTGTATTACACTTCCATAAATTAGAACAAAATACTTTTACTATTAAGGAACTAAAAGAACTCCAACTCGAGGAAGATTCATGAAGATCAACGACAACTGTGTTGGATGCGGCCAATGTACAGCATTTTGTAAAATAGATGCAATCATCGTAAAAAGTAAGGCACACATCACCGATACATGTGTAAATTGTGGCGTATGTGCAACATATTGCCCCATGAAAGCGATTGAGGCAGATGAATGAAGGCCATCGTTATCGGATCCGGACTGGGAGGGTTGCTCAGCGCAGCCAAACTATCCGGAGCAGGTTATGAAGTAGAAGTGTTCGAACGCCTCGCAATGATCGGAGGAAGGTTCACGAACTTCAACATCAACGGTTATCAATTGACCACCGGTGCACTTCACATGCTACCCCATGGACCAACCGGACCCCTGGCACAACTTATCAAAGAGGTCAATGCCGATGTCATCATTGAAAGACAGGATAATACAGCCTTCATGAGAATACATGAAGACCTTGAGAAAGGAATATACAAAGATGTCCCATTTGGGAAGTTCGGTTCGACCTTTTCAGCATGGAACCGCATAAAACTTGCATTATTATTACTCTCGACCAGAAAATGGTCACCTAAAAACTGCTCTTTTGGAGAATGGATAACAAAGAACCTTAACATGCCCATTGCCCATCAGATGGCAGACTCGTTCTGTGGCTGGGCACTGAGCCTGAAAGCAGCAGATACCCCAGTAGAAGAGGCCTTTGAGATATTCGAGAACCTCTATCGACACGGAGGCCCGGGAGTCCCGATAGGCGGCTGTAAAGCAGTCACCGATGCCCTTGCAGACGTTGTAAGGAGAAACGGCGGGAGCATCGAGACAAAAACAGAGGTCACAGAGATATTGGTGGAGAACGGAAAGGCCGTTGGCGTGCTAATTGATGGACAAAGACATATGTCAGACATCGTCATCAGCAATGTTGGACACCCATTCACAAATGACCTTTGCAAAGATGCACCCACCACAACCCAATATGAGCAATACCTTGACAAGATAAGAACGATAAAACCCTCCGCCGGAGTGAAGATCTGTCTTGCTGCCAATGAACCCCTCATAGGCCATGGAGGAGTGCTTTTCACACCATCGGCAAAGAGAGTAAATGGCATCAATGAGGTCACGAACATCGACCCAAACCTCGCACCCCGGGGAAAACATCTGGTCATGGCACACCAGACAGTGCAATGGGACAGGATACCTTACATCGAAGAAGAGATCGACATGGGTATAGCGGACCTCGAAAGAATATTCCCGAACAAGGACTACGAGATAATTCTTGCACAATCATATTACGACGGCTGGCCTGTCAACAGGTCTTCATCAGGAACCGATATTGGCAATACCACTCCGATAGAAGGACTGTATGTGGTCGGAGATGGTGCAAAGGGCAAAGGTGGGATCGAGGTGGAAGGGGTCGCCCTTGGTGTCAAAAATACAATGAACATCATTTTAGGCGAAGGAAATTGATCATTTCGCCCGTTCCTTTTTTATTATTTATTTTCAGGCAATTTCAAGAATATTAGATAGTTCCCAACAAAAATCTATTAGTTGGAACCTTCAATTAAGCTTATGTACTAAATCCTTCATTCATTGACCAATTATGCCCGAATTTGTGACATTCTCGCGCAATGTTTTCATTCCTGTTACCAATATTTGCAGGAACCATTGCGGCTACTGCACCTTTAGGCGCGATGCCGGACATCCTGAAGCCCGCCTAATGAACATATCAGAGATAAGGCAGATCCTTGAAAAAGGAGAAAAGGCAGGATGTACTGAAGCCCTTTTTGTTTTTGGAGAATATGCTGAAGAAGTTCCGGAATATCTACTGGAACTTGAAAAGCTTGGATATTCCAGCACTGTTGAGTATGTCGCGGACCTTTGCGAGCTTGCTATAGAAATAGGACTACTGCCGCATACCAATGCCGGCATCCTTACCCAGCATGAGCTCGAGATATTAAAGCCTTTGAACATAAGCATGGGCCTTATGCTGGAAACCACTGCTGAACTGAAAGCACATTCCGAATCTCCTGGAAAAGCCCCATCCACCCGCATAGAGATGATAAGGACCGCCGGAAAGTTACAGATACCATTCACCACAGGCATACTGGTGGGCATCGGGGAAACAAAGGCTGACCGCAAACGTTCACTCAATGTCATTGCGGATATGCACAGGGAATTCGGACACATACAGGAAGTCATCATACAGAACTTCATGCCAAAACCTGATACCCCAATGGCAGACCATGCCCCACCATCAAAGGAAGAAATGATAGAGACCGTTTCTATTGCAAGGGAAATACTACCGGATGATGTTGCAGTTCAGGTCGCACCAAACCTTATCGACCCATATATATTGATAAAAGCAGGCGCATCTGACCTTGGAGGAGTATCCCCCACAACCATTGACTGGATAAATCCGGAAGCTGAGTGGCCGGATGTCATCGAGCTTCAAAGGATGACAAAAGAAATAGAACTTAGAGAAAGATTGCCCATATACCCACAGCATATAAAGAAAGGATGGTACAGCAGCAACCTTTCCGACCTGATAGAAACACTTACTGATAAAAACGGATTTAAGAGGAAGCAGCAATGATCCCCGAAGATATCTTAGAAAGAGCATATCAGGGTACTACTACCAAAGAAGATGCTCTTACCCTACTGAAAATAAAACCCTTTGAACTGTTCGCACTTGCAGACCAGATCAGAGCTGAAAACGTTGGAGATAACGTCACCTACATCATCAACCGTAACATCAATTTCACGGACATATGCATCGGAACATGTGGTTTCTGTGCATTCAAAGATAAAAAAGGATATCTACTCTCCATTGACCAGATAAAGGAAAAAATAAAGGAAGCCCATGTTTCCGGTGCGACCGAAGTCTGCATCCAGGGTGGATTGCTACCTAATGCAGATATAGACCTCTATATTGATATTCTCAGAGCGGTCAAGTCCGAATATCCACACCTCCACACCCACTGCTTCTCCCCAATGGAGATCAATCATGCTGCAAGGGCCAGCGGTCTTTCAGTCGAAGAAACACTGAAAAAGCTCAAGGATAACGGATTGAACACAATGCCCGGAACCGCAGCGGAAATTCTTGTAGACAAAGTACGAAAGATCATCTGCCCGGACAAGTTAACAAGACAGGAATGGATAGACACTGTGACCCTTGCCCACAATATAGGAATTCAGACCACTGCAACAATGATGTACGGCCACGTGGATACGTGGGAGGACAGGATCGACCACATCCTCACCATCAGGGAAATACAAAAAGAGACAGGCGGCTTCTCTGAATTCGTACCCCTTTCGTTCATGCCTTACAATAACCCGATAGGCGAGAAAATGCTGGAAGAAGGCCGATTCATGAACACCGGCATAGACGACCTAAAGGTCTATGCCATTGCACGCATATTGCTCAATACGCACATCAACAACATACAGACAAGCTGGGTTAAACTTGGAAAGAAGCTTGCACAAATGGCGCTGTCCTGTGGTGCGAACGACATGGGTGGCACGCTCATGGAAGAAAGTATTTCAAGATCAGCAGGAGCATCCAGTGGAGAAGTCATCTCTGTGGAAGAACTGGAATGGATCATAAGGGCCACAGAAAGGACACCAGTTCAGAGAGACACCCTTTACAGGAGCATATGATAATGACCATTCCCGAAGAGATCATTGAACGGGCCCACAGGGGAAAAGCAACAAAGGAAGATGCAATTGCACTTCTGGATGTAAATCCCTTCGAACTTTACACACTCGCAGACAACCTGCGTAAAGAAGCCGTTGGTGATACAGTGACCTATGTCACCAACAGGAACATCTACATCACCAATATGTGCAAGGGACACTGCGGTTTCTGCGGTTTCAGAGAAGAGAAAGGATACATACTGACCATTGAAGAGATACTTGAACAGGTCGGACAGGCAGAAAAGGCCGGTGCTGTGGAGATCTGCATCCAGGGCGGTTATCTTCCACAACTGGACCTTGAATTCTATAATGAGATCGTGAAGAGCATCCACACCAACTATCCTAATATGACCATACATGGATTCTCACCCATGGAGATCCACTATGCTTCATCCCTTTCAAAAACACCTATCGAAGATGCCTTTAGCGAACTGAAAAAAAGCGGTCTGGGCACACTTACCGGGACATCCGCAGAGATACTTGTGGACCGTGTACGAAAGATCATCTGCGAGGATAAGATCACAACAGACCAGTGGATAGAGACCATCAAGGCATCCCACAGGGTCGGCCTGCGCACCAATGCCACCATAATGTACGGTCATGTGGAGACCTGGGAAGAACGGTTCGATCACATACTGACAATACGTGATATACAGGAAGAGACCGGTGCGTTCACCGAACTGATAACCATGCCTTTCATGCCCTACAACAACAGTGTTGGAGAGGAGATGCTACGTTCAGGGAAGTTTATGACAACCGGAATGGAAGACCTCAAAATGATAGCTATTGCAAGAGTACTGCTCAACAAACACGTGGATAACCTTCAGGCATGCTGGGTAAAACTTGGCAAGAAGCTTGCACATGTAGCTTTGTCCTGTGGTGCAAATGATCTTGGAGGCACTCTTATGGAAGACCAGATCACCCTGGCATCCGGAGGGGCGAATGGGGAATATCTATCACCAGAAGAGCTGGAATGGATCATCAAAAGTGCAGGTCGCAAGCCGATGCTAAGGAATGCATTATACGAGGAAATATAATATGAGAGCGGTCATTCCTTATAAGAACGAAAATGCAAAATCAAGGCTATCTCCAGTCCTCTCAAAGGAAGAAAGAGAAGAGTTCGTAGAGCTTATGCTAGAAGATGTCATTAAAGCCCTTAACGATGCAGGAATGACAACTGTAGACATCCTCACTACCTCAACGGAAGGAATTCCAAAGGAGTTCAAGGGGGATCTCATTGTCACAGAACCCGGACTGAACGATTCTATAAATGAATACTTGCAAAATGCCAGCGAACCCGTATTGATAATCATGGCTGACCTGCCCCTTGTGACCGGCGACCATATCAGAAAGATAACATCAGTTTCAGAAGATGTCGTCATCGTTCCGGGAAAAGGCGGAGGAACTAACATCCTGTTCATACGCCATCCGAACGAGTTCACTGTAAAATATCACGATTGCAGTTTCACAAGCCATTGTGAGATCACTGAAGATCTCGACAAGAGCATGCACATATTCGATTCATTCCTTGCAAGTACCGATATCGATGAACCCCATGATATTGTTGAGCTCATGCTTCACGGAAAAGGAAAGGCAAAAGAATATGCAGAGAAACGGTTCGGTTCTGAGACCGGAAAAGGAAGAGTGAAGATCTCACCCCTATCAAAGCTTTCCAGTTTCATCTGAGATCCACTGCAAATACTCCTCATCCCCGGAAATATCCCAGCAGACGATACATGGAAGCTCATAGCTATGCAGCGACCTTACTGTTTCTTTCAATTCATCAAATCTTTCAGAGATCGTTTTTAGCACGACTGCAACTTCCTGATCTTCAACAATCTTACCACCCCAACGGTAAACAGAGTCCATACGATGAAAATCAGCACATGCTGCAAGATTCCTTGATACCAGCTCTTTCCCCAACATTCGAGCTTCATCCATACTTCCCGCAGTAACGTAGACCATGATATGATGCATATAAAGAAGGACTGTTGTTAGAACATATCAAAATGTCGTTCCGTCCAACATAAGAAAATAGTATAAGTTGTTTTGTACGGCACTATTAGCAATATCACCTGCAATATTGCCAAAAGCCACATACAATACGAACAAAAGATAGATCCTGAAATAACTGATAGTAGTATTATTGTCCTAAAAGAGAAAACTTGTCCACTATTTTTAGCGTCTTATAAGTACTAACATATAAATATCACCATTATGAAAAATGGATGCCACGAAACATATATTATAATGGAAGTAATAATGATAGCAACACATCTGAACTATTCGGTGATAATCAATGAGCATCAGTGTAAATAAATATATATGTGGATACTGCGGTGCATGTGTAGGAGTATGTCCAACGGGAGCTCTGGAACTTGTCGAAACATGGATAGAAGTAGACAATAAATGTATTGGATGTGGCATTTGTCAGAAAATATGCCCGCTCGGAGCCATCGAGGTGAACAGATGAAAGACCACTACGATGTCATTGTTGTTGGCGCAGGGCCGGGAGGATCCATTGCTGCAAAAACCGCAGCAAAGGAAGGACTCGACGTATTGATGATCGAAAAAAGACAGGAGATTGGCGATCCTATCAGATGCGCTGAAGGCGTAGGTAAATTTCATTTAAAACAACATATTGAACCAGATCCACGATGGATATGTGCAGACGTAAAGGGATCATGTATCATTTCCCCGGATGGAACAAAGGTCAAAATGGCAGAGGAGATGTCAGGCGGGGAAGTGGGTTATGTACTCGAGCGGAAGATATTTGACAGGGCACTTGCTAACGAAAGCGCATTAGCAGGCGCTGAGGTTATGGTCAAGACAAGAGCAACTGACCTGATAATTGAAAATGATACTGTCTGTGGAATAAAGCTCATGCATTTGGGGAAAATGCATGAAGTGCGCTCAAAGATAGTTATTGGCGCAGACGGAATGGAATCAAAGGTCGGACGTTGGGCAGGTATTGAAACAGCAGTAAAACCATCCGACATGGAAACCTGTGCACAATATCTTGTGAGCAATGCCAATATTGACCAGGAATTCTGCTATTTCTATCTTGGGAATGAGATAGCACCTGCCGGTTATGTATGGATGTTCCCAAAAGGTGGCAACAAGGCAAATGTGGGAATAGGTATACTGGGTAGCAAATCCGGAGAGGACAGACCCATAGATCTTCTTAATGCCTTCATGGAAAAGAACATGCCTGATGCCAAGATCATCGAAATGGTCATCGGAGGAGTACCTGTTTGTGGAACTATCGAAAGAACGATAGCCAATGGGCTTATGCTTGTAGGAGATGCTGCACGCCAGTCAGACCCAATAACAGGT
>NZ_JAUVEY010000147.1:0-5365 GCF_030594565.1 Methanococcoides sp. | reverse complement strand
GGTATGACCATATGGTCAAAGCCCCACTCGTCCAGTTTGCGGTACAAAATGTCCGGGCTGGGTGCATTCTCATGGCAGTCTGGTGGCAGATCCCGGGTATTGACGGAGGTATCGCAGCCGGGCACCGCCTCGATATCGTCCAACAGCCGCACCATGCCCGCGTAGGCTTTCCAGTTCAAGGGGTCGATATATTTTACCGAGCCGCTCTGTCGGGCGCTGGCGAACACCCCAAGATCTTCCGGTGTTATGCGGGCGCTGATGGGGCGCAGGGGTAATTCATCGTCGGCAGTCCCGGGGAAAATAATATTCTTGTGGCCCCAGTGACGGTTGGCGTCGGAGTTCATCTGAGTCCACTCCCAGCCGGCAAATGCCACCAGGTCAGGATTAATGGGATTCGAACTGGCGTTACAGGCTCGCACAATGTCCTTGGTGGCTTGCCAGAATTTTGGCGTGAGGCCCTCAGCGTGATCATTGTAACTAAAGAAATCCAGCTTGCCGCAGTAGCGAGCGAAATCACAGGAGTCCGCCACAGTGTGCAAGCCCTGCCCACCCAACATGGGCAACTCCAGGGTCATGGCGTCGACGGAATACGTGCTGTGGACATGCAAGTCGCCGAACAAAATCTGCGGAACCCCTGGTTTACCCATCGAAGAGGCAGCGGTTTCTCGGGAGGCCTCGCGATGCTCTACCGATGCGGCGGGCAGGGCCTTGCCCATTATGGTGCCGGTGGGGTGCGGATCTCCACCACAGGCCGCCAGCAATGTCGCCAGTATGGGTGTTGCCAGTATTCGACCAGTTTGCCAGATGCCTTTTTTCATAATCAAATCTACCTGAAGTGGTTTTATTGCTGTTGGGCCATCGATCCCGCAGATGCATTGAGGGGGCAATACACCCCACCGGGGCTTCAATGGTGGTCATGGCGGTACCGCCCTCCACCACCGCCTTATGGAAGTCCAGCAACAGCTCGCCACGTTCGCCATCAGGGGTTTTGCCCTCGTAGGTGGCAGCCTTGATGATGCGGTTTTTCAATTCAAGCTGGGCCTACCTGACCGGTGAGAACACTTTATCCAGGGTCTCGCTCATGACTTTCCTTGAAAATGTAGTGACGCTGTAAATAATATGTAGTACTGTTGCATATGTCAACTGGAGATGGAGCAATGAGTAATCTTGCAGCCACGCGGCGAACACAGGCGGAACGCCGGGCGGAGTCGCGGCAGGCTGTGTTGGACAGCGCCTGTCGCTTGTTTGGAGAGAACGGTTACGCCGATACCTCGCTGGAGCAAATCTCCAGCGACTGCGGCTTGACCACACGTCCTATTTATCATTATTTCGGCAACAAGAAGGCATTGTTTGCCGCGGTCAACGAGGTGATGGAAGAGCGCATCCTTGCCAGCATGAAGATCGGCACGGCTGCGGACCACGGAGCGGGTATTCTTGCCAACTGGCGTGCATTTCTCGACTTGTGTGACGACCCCGCCTTCAGACGCATTGTGCTGCTGGACAGCCCCAATATTCTGGGTCGTGGGCGCTGGACCACCAGTGCGGTCAGCGAAAAAGCCCGCTCGGCGACGGACTATCGAGAGAACCTGGATTCCCTGCAACAGTATCGACTGGCTATGTTCAATCGGGTGGTTATGGGGGCCTTCACCGAGGCTGCGCTGATGATTGCCGAATCGGACGACATCAAAATGGCCCATAGAGAGGCGGAGCAATTGATGACCGAGCTATTTTCAGGGCGCAACAAAGGCTGATACCCCAAACACTACCAAGGCTTTTGAGGAGAGAAATATGTCCTGTGCGGCTGGAGGGCGAGGGCTCTTTTGATACACTCCATGCAGGAAGTGTTCCGGCTATCACTGATAGTGTAAGCATTGTAATTATGCTTTGAATAAGCAGCATGGAATCTATCACTGGCCTTATTTCCATGGTCTCGTAGAATACTACCGGATTTGCCTGGAAGTAAAACATGAGTGATAGATATAAGGCCAATCCTGCGATTATTCCTAAAGAAACATAGAATGTGCTAAGGAACGCATAGGACAATACTATTGATCTGGGGGTAATGCCTATTGCTTTTAAAATACCGATCTCTTTTTTCTTATTAAGTATGTTGATGTAGATAATGATAAGGATCAATGCAGCGCCCACGATCAAACTCACGAACTTTGACATGATATCTATGGCACCCATGCTTTGCATTGCCTGCTTTATTAGGGTCTCTGATTTATCAGCCCAGGTAAAGACCTGCTCATTCACTCCGGCTTCTCTGATCTTATCCTGGATATGTTCTTCAGTCCCCTGCTTGTCGATCCTTACAACTACACTGGTAGCTTTGCTTCCTTCCAGACCATATACTTCTTCTATCTCCTTGTAGTGAACCAGGGCATTAAGGTCAACAAGTTCGAATGTGCCTTCCATGATACCTTTGACCTTATAGGTCTTCTTTACGCCATTGCTGTACGTTACATCAACAAGAGACCCTACCTTAACTTCACCCAGGTTATCATATATCTCTGATCCGAAACCTGTACCTGCGATCATAGCACCGATGATTATCTCATCCCGGGAAAGCTCTCCCAGGAAATCCCCGTCAGTAATAATATATGGGTATTGTGATATTTCGTACTCTTCTGTGGGAAGCAGTCCTGTAACAGTTACTCCTACAACTTTCTGTTTATGATCGATCGACGCCCCTACATCGAGTCTCTTTGTTGCGGCCCTTACGCCTTCCACAGCCCGGACCTTCTTCAAGACGCTATCTGCATTGTTGATATAGGTGTTGTCGCCTGTTGGTTCAATAACAACATCCCCATAAGGGTAGTCCTGCATGAATCCAGTGAATAGAACGGTCATTCCTCCTATCATTGATGGGAGGAACACTAAGTTCATAAAAATGAGCGAGAGAACAAAGACTATGAACATCAGTGTTTTTTTGTTTCCTCTCTTTACACTGCTGGATGCAATAAGAGCCCCCACCCTGATATCGTTGATCATGTTGGAGACCTCTCATTCTTCTTTGTTGTCAGCAGAGCTATCACTGCCTTCCATTAACTGCTTGATTATCTCATCCTTTGACTTTTTCGTTCTGTAATTATTGTAGATCAGCCCTCCAATAACCGCTAAGACGATCAATACGATTGCAGCTGTTCCTGCTCCACTATTACTTTCCAGGACAATAATGTTGATCTTCGTATCGATCTGTTCTTCCCCAAAATCATCACTATACGTAATGGTCACAGGGATCTCGTATTCCCCTGCCTGATCAGCTATAAAAGTAATTACTGCAGGTCCGTCTTCATTTGGATCAAGAGTTCCTATAAAGGATTCTTTTAGTCCTTTGAACGGATGGTCAGCATAGACCCTTATTGAATTTATTGTCCTGTCACCAGAGTTTTCGATCCTCATGGTCAATTCCACAGTCTCATCCATGTAAGGAAGAACAGGATCGACCTTTACGGATGCAAGGTTCAAACTCCCTTTTTTATCAAGCACGGTTATTGTAATGTCATATTCATCCTTTTGCTTGCCAAAATCATCTTCATAATAAATAATGACAGGTATCTCGAACTCTCCTGACTGGTTTGCCTTGAATTTGAACAATGCAGTTTGAGTGCCATTCATGCCAAGAGTTCCAATTGTAGAATTCTTAATTCCTTTAAACTCATGATCCAGGCTAACTGATACAGACTTTGCTATTGCTTCCCCGAAGTTCTCTATGCCTAATCTTAAGTCAACTGTATCTCCCTCATAGATATATTCAGGACTGGTTGTGACAGAAGATATTCTTGGTTCAGCGTCTTCGCCTATTACTCTGATCTCAACTTCATAATATTTTGTTGTTTCCAACTCCATATTTGGATATGTTAATTTCATCTTTATGATATGAGGGCCAGGGTTGGCATCATTAGTTGTCCTCATGTGGTATACCAGGTGCCTTTCACTTGTACTATAAGATAATTTAGAAATTTTGGTAACAAGATCTTCTGTAACTATGATATCCGGAGGGATGCTGATTATCTCAAAGGTAATGTCTTCAGGAGCTTTAGACCCACAACTCTCAATATTAATTCCCAGGGTGAACTCTTCATCGATACCTATTGAACTAGGACTTATTTCCTGTATCTCTGCATTTACGCATATCTCACCAGAAGTTTGTGCTCCAGCAGTAGAGATCCCTGCTAAGATAACTGCAAAAACCAATAAGAGCAAATATATCAGTCTTGTATGCTGATTCATTCTTTATTCACCTCAGTTCGAACCTTTTCGATATATTCAATAAGATCTTTGAAAATCAAGTATAATGCAACCATTTGCCGATAACAATATTTGATTATTTTGAACATTTCTTAATATATACTCTTCCAACATTATATATAAAATATTACTGTAGTTGATTGTAACGTATGTTGCTATCGATTTCTTGATCTTGACCATAAAATAGGCTACTTTATGGTCATAATTTATAATAGCAGGCTTACGCTCGTTTGGTGAATTATTCAGTTCGATATGTCTTGTGGATGGCCTCATCCATAGACTGAACGGGTGTTTTCATCAAAACGTTAATTTATGCAGAACGCAATCTTATTCCGATGGATGCTATACTGTCTCTCAACAATGTCTCAAAGAAATTCGGTAATATGCCTGTACTAAAAGGCATTGATCTGGACATAAAGAAAGGGGAGTTCGTAGCTCTGCTGGGTGCTAATGGTGCAGGCAAGACAACCCTTGTAAAGATCATGTCAGCTCTATCCTCTCCTTCTGAGGGTACTGTAATGGTCAACGGCAAGGACATTTTAAACGATCAGGGCTCATTGAGGGGTATCATAGGCGTCATTTCCCATGAAACATATCTCTACAACGACCTGACCGCAGTAGAGAATCTGCGCTTCTTTGGACAGATGTATGGTATTGCCAGTGAGAATCTTGAAGCTCGTATAAATGGACTGTTGGAGCAGGTCGAGCTTGTTAAAAGAGCAGATGACCGTGTATCCACATTTTCCAGGGGTATGAAGCAGCGTCTCTCCATCGCAAGGGCACTTTTACATGAGCCTTCAATTCTTTTTCTGGATGAACCTTATACAGGACTTGACCAACACGCAGCCCACACATTTGAGAAGGTATTGCTGGACCTTGACCCAAAGGACACCACAAGGCTGATGATAACCCATGATATCAACAGAACGTACAACATGTGTGACCGTGTTATCATACTTGACAAGGGAAGTATTGTTTTCGACAGCCTTATGTCTGAAGTGGCCTCGGCAGAAGAACTGAGGGACATATACTCATCACACGTGGGTGACAATGATACTTTTTGATATGGGGTCAACATGATACGCATTCTTCATATTGCAGCAAAGGACCT
>NZ_JAUVEY010000154.1:0-5127 GCF_030594565.1 Methanococcoides sp. | reverse complement strand
GGAGGTGCTGAATATGCAGTATATATGACAACTGCTCACCGCACCTCAGGAAGCATGTCGGGAGCTAACACCAATGAAGCAAAATCATGGGGAAAGGTCAAGGACGAAAGTGATGTTGCCACGGTAATAGGAGATGTGAGCATAACATTCCCTCTGGCAATGATAAGGGCACTTGACGAACTGGCAGCCGATGGTCTGCTTAAAGGGCTGCAGGAGAACAGGACCACAGGGGCGGTAAAATGAACAGCACCGTATCTGCACCGAGATTCATCCTTTCAAAAAAGATAATACTTGAGCAGTACAGCAAGGTCAAGGACGTAGCGGATATTGTAGCATTCAGCTCAAAGACGAACCCGAAGGTCAGCCCGTTGATCGAAGCTGAGACCGATGGACTCCTAAGTGTCCACATGCCAAATGAACTGAAGCACACAAAGGACATGTCAAGAGTATTGTTCCTGGCACAGGCATGGACACCTGAGATGATAAGGGAGCTTTACGAAAAAGGTATCCGTTCCTTTGCAGTTGATAACGAGTTCGACCTCGACACATTGCTTTCTACAGTCGATGATACCGACTGGAAGATCACATTATTGTTACGCCTCAAGCTCAAGGAACACTCCATACGCACTGAACGTTACTTCGTTTTCGGAATGAGCTCGGACACCATCAACAAAAGGATAGCTCAGCTTAAAGGTAACAAGAACATCGAAAAGCTTGGGGTTCACTTCCACAGGAAAACACAGAACGTGAACGAATGGAAGATCCAGCCTGAGATAGAGGATGCACTCACAGAAGGAACACTGGAAGCCATCGATATACTGAACATCGGAGGAGGGCTACCTTCAGAATATGCCAACACCAATGTTGATGTCATAAACGGAATATTCAGACGCATATACGAACTTCGGGAATGGCTTCATGAAAAGAACATCAAGCTCATGATAGAACCGGGCAGGTTCATAGCCGCACCTGCAGGGAAACTTGTGAGCCACATAACAGGAGTATATGATAACAACATCATAGTGAACGCATCTGTATATAACAGCGACATGGATGCCATCCTGGTTCCCGTGAAACTTCGAATTGAAGGAGAGGTCGGCAACGATAGTGGAGAACCCTATGTTGTGAAAGGTTGCACACCCTGTTCCATGGACCTGTTCAGGTATCGTGTTTACTTAAAGGATGAACCAAAGATCGGTGACGAACTGGTGTTCATCAATGCAGGAGCCTACAATTTCTGGTCGAACTTCTGTGACCTTGAAGAAATCGTAACGGAAATCATCGACTAAAAACCAAACCTTATAATATTGAAATCCAATCTGTACATCAATTATCTTATTATCGGTGATCAAAATGACTGAAATTACACACTGGGCAGATGTTATTGCTGAAGAAGCAGCAAAAAATGGCAATAAACATCTGGTATCCACCGGAATTACCCCCTCCGGTCACATCCATATAGGGAATATGAGAGAGGTCGTAACAGCTGATGCAGCTTACAGGGCAATGCATGATGCAGGACTTGAATCCGAGTTCATATACATTGCAGATAATTACGACCCTCTCCGTAAGGTCTACCCGTTCCTCCCTGAAAGCTATGCAGAACATGTGGGAAAACCAATTTCCGAGATCCCATGTCCATGCGGAGAATGTAAGAGCTACGCAGAGCACTTCCTCACACCGTTCCTTGAAGGTCTTGAGAAACTGGGAATACACCCTAAGGTATATCGTGCAGATGAGCTTTACAAGAGCGGAAGGTTCGTCGAAGCTATCAAGGCAGCCCTCATCAAAAGAGATGATATCGCAAAGATCCTGAAAGAAGTATCAGGAAAGGATGTCCTTCCTGAGTGGAGCCCTTTCAATCCTATATGCCAGGAATGTAAGAAGATCAATACCGCAACAGTCACCGGATTCGATGCAGATGCAGAAACCGTTGACTACGAATGCTCCTGCGGACACTCCGGTACGGTCTCAATGATAGGCGGCGGAAAGCTCACATGGCGTGTGGACTGGCCTGCAAAATGGAAGATGCTGAATGTAACAGTCGAACCCTTCGGAAAGGACCATGCTTCAAGAGGCGGTTCATACGATACCGGAAAGAGGATCGTGCGGGAGATATTCGACCACGAACCACCTCAGCCTATAGTCTATGAGTGGATCATGCTCGGACAGAAGGGAGCAATGTCATCATCAAGCGGCGTTGTTGTATCGATCTCCGACATGCTTAAAGTGGTGCCACCGGAAGTATTGCGTTACCTCATCATGCGCACAAAGCCTGAAAAACACATCAAGTTCGACCCTGCACAGCCATTGCTGACACTTGTGGATGAATATGAACGCCTCAACTCGAACGCTGAGATCGAAGGCCTTAACAAGCGCGTACTGGAGCTCTCCCACGCAAAAGGTATCTGCCACACCGATATCCCGTTCAAGCATATGACCACCATTGCCCAGGTCGCGCATGGTGACTTCGACAAGATCATGAAGATCATAGGACGTGCAGGCTACGACACCACCAACGAGAAGTGTATAAGGGAACTTGTGAACAATGTCGCTAACTGGCTCGAGATGTACGCACCCCCATTTGCAAAGTTCAGCGTGAAGGACGAACTACCTGAAGAGACAGCCAGCCTCACAGATGAACAGAGAGCATTCCTCGGTGCAGTATCAGAGATCATAGGGAATAGTGGAGAACTGACAGGCGAAGATTATCATAACCTCGTTTATTCTTCAAAGGAAGCAGATTCAGAACTGAACAATAAGATAGCTGCAAAACTGGGCGTTGATGAGGTGGAGATAAACCCCAAGGATATGTTCAAGGCCATCTATACATCAGTACTTGGCCAGCAGTCGGGTCCAAAAGCAGGATGGTTCCTTTCATCCATCGACCAGGACTTCCTTGCAAAGCGCTTCAGTGAAGCAGCCTTGTACCGACCCTGAATATGACAGAAGGTAGAACGACCGTATCTCATTTCACAGCATGGGAGGACGAATACTCCCATGTGAAATGGGGCGGAGCAGCACCCATCGATGCCATACGCTCACGAATACCTGAAAAGGGCCGAATCCTTGATGCCGGTTCAGGAAATGGTCGCCACCTTCTACCCTTATCTAATTTTTACAATTGTGTGGGGATCGATGTATCCACAAAGGCATTGACAGCTTCAAGAGAGTATCTTGCAAAAAGGGATAGAGAAGCACACCACTCCACAGCTTCGATCACCGACCTTCCGTTCCAGGACAACAGTTTTGATGACATTGTCTGTTTTGGAGTGCTGCAGCACCTTCTCAGAAAAGAAAGAGAAACAGCAGTCTGTGAATTTGAACGTGTCTTAAAGCCCGGGGGTATGATATTCCTCGAGGTCTTCGGCATAGAGGACATGAGGTATGGCGGAGAAGAGGTCGAAGAACACACATTCGTTCGTCAGAGCGGTATAATCTATCACTATTTTACAAAAGAAGAAGTTCAAAACCTTTTCAGTGGATTCGCCACGAACGACATCAATGATGTGATCACAAAAAAAATATTCAAAGGCGAGTCCTATACCCGCCACATGGTCAACGGCATCATTCAAAAAGTATCAGAAAGTGATACCAAGATAAGCTAAAAGCACTAAAAGCAAGGCGCCGACAACTCCTGCCAGTGCACAAACAAGTATTGTTATCCACGTAATTGCTATATTTATCCCCAGCACGAACTTTGCCACAAGAAGGATAACGATACCAAGTACCGTGTTTACAACCATATTCTTGATGGTCTTAAGCACTTTGTACAATAAAAGGGCTGCAATGATCGCAACCAGTACTATTATCAGTTCCATTACCATATTGATCGGTATAAAATATATATCAAAGGTATTTAATTTTTGCTTTTAAAAGAGCTCAAAAACCCATTAAGAGTGATTTCCAGTTCAGAATTATCCCCATATTCCCTTACAGAGATATCAGCATACGTATTCCCAAGCAACATTGCAGAAACATTGGAATCCGGCATGTGTACACACATTATGGGAATGCCTTTTTTGATAGCTGAACATACCTCATAACCAACACCTATGGAGGGCATACTGACCTCTGCGATCATGCATTCACTGTCCTGCAAGAAGGACATATCCCTTTCATAGATCTGGGTCTCCGTCAAAAGGGATTCCTTGCCTTCGACCTCACTATCCGCAACATGCCAGCTCAGGACCTCATGCCCCTTATCCCCCAGGGACCTGCAAATGAACTGGTAAGTGGGAAGCATCTGCCGCCCCCCGCGAATTGAGCCGGACAGAAATACCTTCATACCACACCTCGCAGGTAATGTCCCGCAGTATAGCCATCCGTAATATCCTTACAGCGCCCGGCCTTTTTACCGTCCAGAACCCCACGATAGCGGCGAGTTACTTTCGTCACCAGATCCACATCCATTGTCCTTGCCTCGATCCTTATAGCTGCAACCCCTGCCCGAAGGATAATATTCATGTTCTCGAGCATACAAAGTTCCTTGGAATTAAGCACATGCATCCTGCAATCCGAATCCACAAGCAAAGGGAAATAATAATCCAGCTCATCGACCAGTTCGAAATCCTCTTCCTCACAGACCTTAATGCATCCATCCTTATTCCCGAAAAGATCACCAAGCATACAATAGCGTGAAACCATGACATCCTGGCGACCATGCACAATACATTCCACAGGACCGCATTCTGCGACCTCTTCTACCTGTGCGATTGACATCTCAGGGGACAGGACCACCGAAGCCGCCCCAAGCTTCTTCATGGCAGCATAGGAACGGACATTAAAGACATTCAGGGAACTGTCCGCAACCACAGGAAGACCAAAGCCCATGGCAAGATGATAGGTACCGTAATTGGAAACTACAACACCATCGACTTCAAGCTTCTTTGCCAGTCCGAACAATTCCCTCACAGCATCCATATCGTCTTCCGACACTATCCTGGAACTGTTCACATAGACCCTGCGACCATTGTCCTTGCAGATGGTGACTGCCTCTTCCAGATCTATGCATTCACGTCCCCTGAAAAATTCCCCTCCGACATAAAGGACATCAGCACCGCCCTCAATAGCTGCATTCAGCCTCTTGAGAGTGTCAACACTAACAACGAGCAACGGCTTTTCAGA
>NZ_JAUVEY010000197.1:0-2753 GCF_030594565.1 Methanococcoides sp. | reverse complement strand
CGGATTGATGTCCGGGAGATCACGCTCAAGTGTATCCGCAAGTTTCTGGGCCATCTTAGGCAATACCTTAGTAATGATGATCTCCTTCTCACGCCTTTTCTTAAGTGAGACCTGTCGATTCAGATAACGGTTCATCTTCCTCGAGACCTCTTTAATTGCAAGCTCCACCTCATCCCTGATCTCAGGAATATCAGCAATGGCATCCTTGGATTCTGATGTGAACGGTACGTTCGTAGAAGCCACATGGACAAGCAGAACCACCGGACCTGTTGGCATTCCGCCTCCGGGCTGGTTCAGACCATACTGTTTCCATTTGATCCCTTCGACAGCATGAGTTGAGGCACATCCTCCCTGCTGATACAGCAAAGGAACACGGTTTGCAAATCTCATGATATCAATGCGGTCATCTTTCTGGAGAACGCCACCGTATGCGATACCAACCTCCACAACGAAAGGATTGCCTGAAAAGACAGAAGGGCTACGAGTGGTCGTGGCAATAAAATCGACATTGAACTCCTTTTCAAGACCTTTGTAGATGAGTTCTTCACCAATAGGAGAAAGACAATCCGTCGGTGGCGCCATTATCTTCACTTTTTTGAAGGCATCCAGCAATTTCTTCGTCTGGTCCCTTGTAAGCTCCGAAGGCAACATCTCCGTATCAAGTCCCGCTGCCTTGCAGATCTCCTCGGCTGTAAGCAGACCGATCTTTGAGAACGAATAGCGTAGGAACGGAGCTAATTTCTGGCGGTCAGTATAGCGCAGCATCTTCATGAGAGTACCAAGCTCAATTCCATGAGGATGCGGCAATATTTCCTTTGCAGGTATTGGAAGCTTGTCGGTAGCCCTATCAAATATGACCTCATTGCCATCCGGCTCTATCAAAGTGAGCCGTGCATGAGGATTAACGATAGCAGTTGCCTTCAGATATTCATAGATGGACTGTCTGCGTCCCTTTACATAAGACGCTTCCATTTCCAGCTCCACACGAGTACCATGCGGCCTATCCCAGTCGATCACCTCATCAAGAAGGATCTCAGGGTCATTGGTACTGGTGTTTATCATTACTTCATAGTGATGCGCAGGGGAGTCTGGACCGATCTTGGAAATGACACTTGTTGGATGACCTGCTGTCAACTGTGCATAAAGGACAGAAGCTGAAATACCAATACCCTGTTGTCCACGGCTTTGTTTCAGTGCATGGAAACGTGAGCCATAGAGCAACTTGGCAAACACCTTGGGTATTTGCTCTTTAACGATACCCGGACCATTGTCCTCTACTATCACACTTACATTATCCTTTCCGACACGCTCGATATGAAGCAAGATGTCAGGAAGTATCTCTGCTTCCTCACATGCATCAAGGGAATTGTCCACTGCTTCCTTTACGGTAGTTATCAGACTACGCGGAGCAGAGTCAAAACCAAGGATCTGCCGGTTCTTCTCAAAGAATTCTGCAACACTTATTGCTTGCTGCTTTTTTGCAAGTTCTTCTGCAATTGGGGCTGCCATATAATACTCATCCTACATTACTAAAAATTTGGTTGAAACAACGACTATACATTTTCTGATAGAGATATCAGGAGCTATTGACTGTGATCATTAAAAAATAGGATGCAAGATATTTATTCGTTTGCAGCCATTTTAAATTTCAGCATGATCACTGCGATAGATCTCTGCGAAACGGATCCACGAAATGACATACCGGGGCAGGATACTACACCGAACACCATAGTAGATCATGTTAAGATCATTTTCCAATATCTTCGTTCCAGAGTTCCGGATCTTTACTGATAAAATCATCCATCATTGCTACACATTCATCAAGGTCAAGGTCGACCACTTCAACTCCATGGGATTCCATAAATTCCCTTGCTCCTGAGAAGGTCCTGGATTCGCCAACAATTACCTTTTTTATGCCAAATTGTACCACAGCACCGGCACAAAGATAGCAGGGCATCAAAGTGGAATAAAGAATTGAATCACGATAGCTCCCAACCCGTCCGGCATCCCTTAGGCATGAAATTTCAGCATGTGCCATTGGATCATCCTGTTGGACACGTAAATTGTGACCCTTGCCAATAATTAGATCATCCCTTACAAGAACCGAACCAATGGGAATTCCACCACTGTTAAGTCCCGATCTCGCTTCATCTATTGCTACCTGCATAAATTCATCCATATCTTTACACCCCGAGAATTCAAATGGAAATATTAATAAGTATAAATATATTAAAGATTATAAATGTTTTGAAAAAAATGATTCATTCCGGGATCTCCAACCTGTAGACCCTGTCATTTTCACGCACCTTATCCTTGACAGCAATTCCCACGACATCCCCTGAGGATGCAGATAGGACAGAACCTTCATCCGACCTTATTTCAGTGACATCCTGTTCAAAGTATGTACTTTTGCCTTCGATGATAATGTGGTCCCCAACGGCGATACCCGTTTCGAGAAGCTTTACTTCCGCCGCCCCGCTCTTCCTGTAATAATTGGTAACCACCCCTACAGCATGTCTTTTGGTAGTTGATACGTTCATATCAGATTCGATGGAAATACCATCCGGACCGGGTACCCCGAAGTAGAACCCTGTGGAAAAGCCACGGTTAAAGACCGAAGCCAGCTCTTCTTTCCATGACCTTGCTTTTTCAATTGTGTACGAACCATCACAATAGGAATCGAGAGCTTCACGATAACAGCGGGATACAATAGACGTGTATCTCGCATCCTTCAACCTGCCTTCGACCTTGAA
>NZ_JAUVEY010000033.1:0-15866 GCF_030594565.1 Methanococcoides sp. | reverse complement strand
ATGGAAAAGAACATGCCTGATGCCAAGATCATCGAAATGGTCATCGGAGGAGTACCTGTTTGTGGAACTATCGAAAGAACGATAGCCAATGGGCTTATGCTTGTAGGAGATGCTGCACGCCAGTCAGACCCAATAACAGGTGGCGGAATTATCAATGCCATGGATGCAGGCAAGATGGCCGGAGAAATAGCTGCCAAGGCGATCAGAAATGGAGATTGTTCCACAGATACACTTCAGGAATATGAAGAACTGTGGAGAAAGACGATCGGAAAAGAGATCAATAATAATCTTATTGTCAAAGAGACTTTCGTCAATTTTAGCGATGAAGACCTTAATTCCCTTGCATACTCCCTAAAGGATATTAACTTCACAAGCATGAGTCTTCTGGACCTTTTGAAGGCATTGTTCAAAGCAAATAAGAAGCTTCTCTGGGACCTCAGAGGAATATTCAAGGATTACATCAAGAACGATATTGATTTCAAGTACAAGGCAGAATAAAGCATCTTTTCGCTTCATCCAAAACGGATGAAGTAATATCTCTTTTTCACCGTTTCCAGAACTCAGGGGTCAGCATCACAATAACAGTGAATACTTCCAACCGTCCGATCCACATATTGGCAATAAGGACAAGTTTACCTATTGCAGGAACCGTGCTAAAGTTTGCCATTGGTCCAACCAGATTGAAACCCGGACCAATATTACCCAATGTTGCGATCGAGGCAGTTATAGAACTTGTAAGGTCCATACCAAGAATTGCAAGAATTGCAGAACTGAGTAAAAAGATAAGGAAATAGATGACAACAAAGGAAATAATTGCATGCATAATGTCTCCGGGCACACTTTTTCCATTGAACTTCACAGGTCTTATGGCTTTAGGATGAATTGCCTTAAAAAGTTCACGGCGGGCATATTTCAGTAATATCAGGACCCTGACGACCTTAATTCCTCCAGCAGTTGAACCTGCACATCCACCGATGAACATTATGGCCAGCAGTATAACTTTTCCTGAATCAGACCATAAATTAAAATCAGCAGTTGCATACCCGGTCGTGGTCAGAATGGAAAGAACCTGAAATACCGCATATCTGAATGCTGTAGGTATAGTATCATAAGTATCCCTCAGAAGGATCCCGGTCAACAGGATAGTTGCGATAGCCACGATCGCAAAATAGAACTTGAATTCGTTGTCTTTTATGAGACTTTTTTTGTCAGAATATAGGGTCTTGTAATGCAAAGCAAAATTTGCACCTGCTATGAACATGAACAATGTGATTATACCTTCTATCAAAGGACTGTCAAAAGCAGCAACGCTATCAGCATATGTGGAAAAACCACCACACGCCATTGTGGTGAACGTATGTGTGGAAGCATCGTAGAATGACATCCCTGCTGCAAGCAACAGTATAAGCTCAAGTACCGATATCGAGACATAGACCGCCCAAAGTATCTTTGCGGTTTCCCTTATTCTCGGCTTGATCTGATCCTCTTTTGGACCTGGAGCTTCTGCGCGGAACATCTGTCTGCCAGCAACCCCCAATTTCGGAAGAATGGCAATGAACAACATAATGATACCCATTCCACCTATCCACTGGGTCATACTTCTCCAGAACAAAAGGCTTCTCGAATGACTTTCAATATCCACGAAGATCGTTGCCCCAGTAGTTGTAAAGCCTGACATGGATTCGAACAGAGCATTAAGAGGAGTTACACCATCGAACATGTAAGGGATAGAACCAAATAAAGCAGCTGCAAACCATCCAAATGCAACTATGGCAAACCCTTCTCTTTTTTCCCATTCGTCCTCACCGGTGGATACGAACCTAAAGGAAAGCAGAGACCCAACAATTGTCGTCACTGCGAAAGATACTGCAAAAGGATAGGGGGACTCGCCGTAATACATTGCGACTACCAGAGGTATAAGCATCAAAGGCCCAAGAAAACAAAGAAGAGAACCCAATGCGTTAAATACTACCCTATAGTTTATCAAAATAGAGACCTTCCGATTTTACTTGAACAACCGTTCAACTTTTTGATGTGCAGAAGGTAATAAGAACACAAGGACACGATCCCCTTCTTTAATGATATAATTACCACGGGGAACGAATGTATCCCCTTTATGCACCACCATACATACCAGAGCACCTTCAGGGAAGGGTACGTTCTTCAAAGGTTTACCGGTCACTTTGGAGGTACTGGATGCAATATACTCTATTATCTCGGCCTTTTCACCTTCGATCATTGTCAATGCTTCAATACCAGTACCCATCGTCAATTTCAGAACTTCATTGATCGTAGCTTCCCTTGGACTTACCGCACGGTCCACGCCCACCAATTCGAACAATGGCACATAATCAAGATGGTCAGCCCTTACAATAACCTTCTTTGCACCAAGTTGCTTGGACAGAAGAGCACATAACAGATTTTTCTCATCACTGTCAGTAACGGAGATGACGACATCCATATCCTGGACACCTTCTTCTTTTAGAAGATGTATATCGGTCCCATTTCCTTTCAAGACAAGAACTTTAGGAAGGAGATCTGCAATAGATTCACATCTATCCAGATTCTTTTCAATTATCTTGATACTCGTGTTGCTTTTCTCCAGAAGCTTTGCAAGATAGAAACCAACTGTCCCACCGCCGATAATGAGAACTCGCTTCACACTGTCCGTATGTCCGGCAAAGAGGTTACCAATGTCCATCATGGCATCGGATTTGCCGATGACCACAACATGGTCACCTTTGTGAATGACATCGTCACCATGTGGAATGATAATATTTGATTCTCTATAGAGTGCACTCACGATACAACATTCAGAAAGGTCAAGGTCTTTCATTTTTTTGTCAACAAGATCGCTTTCATCCGATACAACGAATTCCATCATCTTGACCTTTCCATCTGCAAACACCTCAGCATCTATTGCAGAAGGCATAGAAAGGATCTCAGCGACCTCAGAAGCCAAAGCAAGCTCAGGGCATATCATGACATCGATACCTACCTGAGTGCGCGTTGCAACAGGCCTGTCGATATAATCAGGGTTCGTTACCCTCGCCATTGTCTTGAGCTGTTTGTGTAAAGGAGATATCAGCTTGGCAGTCGTGCAGGTAACAATGTTCAATTCATCTGAACCCGTTACGGCAACAAGGAGATCAGCATCGTTTATCAGACGCTCAAGGATAGAAACGTTCGCACCATTACCCTGGATCACCTGTACATCAAGTTCATCGGCTCTCGCACATGCATCCTCATCAATATCAATGACAACAACATCATTGTTGAGATAGAGAGAACTTGCAATATGAAATCCGACTTCTCCAGCACCTACGATAATGATCTTCATAAATCACACAGCCCTGTGAAAATAATTGAAATTATAAAGAATGGTTAATGAAACATATCTATGTTAAAGGTTACTGCAAAAATAAAAGAGTGAAAAAGAAAAATATTTAGGCACGTGCCTTAATCGACAGTGCCAACAGAATTATTAGAGGTAGAACTCTCAAATGCATCCTTCAGCTTATCAAAGAAACCCTTTCCTTTCGAACCCTTATGATCACCGTTACTTAGCTCCTCGAATTCTTCAAGTAGCTCTTTTTGTTTACCTGTAAGGTTCGTAGGTGTTTCAACGACCACCTTGACAAGCTGGTCACCCTGACCATGCCCGTGAAGATGAGGCATACCTTTACCCTTTAAGCGTAATACGGAATGTGTCTGAGTACCAGGTTTGATCTTCATCTTCACTTTTCCGTGAAGTGTCGGAACCTTTATCTCAGTACCCAGGGCCGCCTGTGAGAATGATATTGGAATTCCATAGACAATATCATCGCCAACACGCTCAAACTTATCATGTTGCTTGACATGGATGACAATATAGAGATCGCCTGGTGGTGCACCAGGGCTACCAGCTTCGCCTTCCCCAGACATCTTCAGTCGCAGACCTGTATCAGCGCCCTTTGGAACCGAGACACCCATCTTGCGCACTTTCTTTTGTTTGCCTGAACCTCTACAGACAGGGCAGGGAGATTCAATGACCTGACCCTTTCCATGACAAACATCACAAGTGGTTGTGGTCATGAAGTTGCCAAGCGGTGTTCTTCTTGCATGGGTTACCTGCCCGCTGCCACGACATGTGGCACATGTTTTAGGACTCGTGCCTTCCTTTGCACCGGTTCCCCCACATGTTTCACAATTCTCTGCACGTGGGATATTTATATGCACCTTTTCTCCGAAAGCAGCCTGTTCCAGCGTTACGCCAAGGTCATACCTCAGGTCCGAGCCTCTTGTAGGTCCCTGCCTGCGGCGCCCTCCGCCACCAAAACCGCCGAAGCCGCCACCGCCTCCGAAAATACTGCCAAAAATATCACCGAGGTCACCAAAATCGCCAAAATCAGCATTTCTAAAGATATCTTCTGTACTGTATCGACCATCGATACCCGCATGTCCAAAACGATCATACTGCGCTTTTTTCTCAGCATCTGAAAGGACAGCATAAGCTTCGGAGATCTCCTTGAACTTCTCTTCAGCATCCGCTTCTTTGTTCTTGTCAGGATGATGTTTCATCGCAAGTTTGCGGTAAGCTTTTTTCAACTCAGTATCAGATGCATCTTTCGATACACCAAGTATTTCATAATAATCTCGCGTGGTCGACATTAGAACTCCTTTAAAGGTAAATTAAAGTGCAGATGGAAATCATCTGCACATATTGCCTTCAGGTATTTATTTGTCTTCGTCAACGACTTCATAGTCCGCATCAACGACATTATCATCTGATGCAGAGCCAGCTGATGAAGGACCACTTGCATCTTCAGAAGCTTCAGCACCAGCACCACCACCAGCCTCTTTCTGAGCTTTCTCGTACATTGCAGCAGAAACCTTATAGACAGCTTCCTGAAGTGCTTCGGTCTTGCTCTTGATAGCCTCGAGGTCTTCCCCTTCAAGTGCAGTGTTCAGCTCAGCTATCGCAGCTTCGATCTGCTCTTTCTGCTCATCGGTTGCAACATCTCCAGCTTCCTTCACGGTCTTTTCAGCAGCATTGACAAGAGAGTCAGCATTGTTCCTGATCTCGACCTCTTCCTTGCGTGCCTGATCTTCCTCAGCGTGCAACTCTGCGTCCTTTACCATCCTTTCGATCTCCTCATCGGACAATCCGCCAGGTTTCTGTATGGATATGGACTGTTCCTTACCAGTTCCGAGATCCTTTGCATTGACATGAAGGATACCATTGGAATCGATATCGAATGTTACTTCGATCTGTGGCATTCCCCTTGGTGCAGGTGGTATGCCGTCAAGCACAAAACGACCGAGGGTCTTGTTCGCAGATGCGATACCACGTTCACCCTGCAAGATATGGATCTCCACAGATGGCTGGCTATCTGCTGCAGTTGAGAATATCTGGCTCTTCTTAACAGGAATAGTAGTGTTCCTCTCGATAAGTGGTGTTGCAACGCCTCCGAGAGTTTCTATACCCATTGTCAGTGGTGTGACATCGAGAAGAAGAACATCATGGACCTCTCCACTAAGTACGCCTGCCTGAATAGCTGCACCAACTGCAACTGCCTCATCTGGATTGATGTTCTTGTATGGGTCCTTTCCAATGAAGTTCTTGACAAGATCATATACTGCAGGGGTCCTTGTAGAACCGCCGATAAGAAGTACACGGTCAATGTCCTTTGTGGTCAACTTCGCATCACTAAGAGCCATCTTCATTGATTCGAGAGTCTTAGCCACAAGGTCTTCGGTCATCTTCTCGAACTGTGCCCTTGTAATGTCAATATCGATATGTTTTGGCTGACCATTGGAATCCGCTGTAATGAACGGAAGGTTCACATTTGTAGAAGCAACACCGGAAAGTTCGATCTTTGCTTTTTCTGCAGCATCACTGAGACGCTGGAGAGCAGCCTTGTCATTTGACAGATCGATACCTTCAGCCTTCTTGAATTCCTCAACAAGGAACTCTGTGATCCTCTGATCGAAATCATCTCCACCAAGGTGAGTATCACCGCTTGTGGAAAGTACTTCGAATATACCATCGCCTAACTCAAGGATTGATACATCGAAGGTACCTCCTCCGAGATCGTAAACGAGGATCTTGTGGTCGCCTTCCTCTTTGTCAAGACCATATGCAAGAGATGCTGCAGTAGGCTCATTGATGATCCTTAGGACCTCAAGACCTGCGATCTGTCCTGCATCTTTGGTAGCCTGTCTCTGAGAATCATTAAAATAAGCAGGAACCGTGATGACGGTATCAGTGATAGTCTCACCAAGATAAGCCTCAGCGTCTTCCTTGAGCTTCCTCAGGATCATAGCAGAAACTTCCTGCGGAGTGTAATCCTTACCGTTGAGATTGACATTATAGTCACCTTCACCGATATGACGTTTGATAGAACTTACACTGTTCCCAGGGTTAGCTATCATCTGTCTTTTTGCTACCTGACCTACAAGCTTGTCTCCCTTCTTAGAAAAACCAACCACTGATGGAGTTGTCCTTCCACCTTCAGCGTTTGGAATTACAGTAGGTTTACCGCCTTCGATCACAGCCATACATGAATTAGTAGTTCCAAGGTCAATACCCAATATCTTTCCCATAATAATACCTCACTTATATTTGATTAAAATCAGATTAACGATAGATCTAGTTATTTCTTTCGTAAACGATACGATCCGTTCATTCCTCATCCGGATTCTGTGCAACTGTGACCATCGCATGACGGATGACCTTTGAGTTTAGCTCATAACCGGCTTTGCAGACATCAACAACATGGTTGTCAGCATGCTCAGTGGTCTGCACATGCATCATGGCCTCATGAAAATGGGGATCAAATTCCTTGCCATCGCAATCTATCATCTTAAGACCTTCTTTTTCGAGGATAGATGTAAATTGCTTGAACACCATTTCAACGCCTTCTATAATGGAGTAAACATCATCTGTCTTTTTAGCAGATTCGAGAGCACGCTCAAAGTTGTCACGTACCTCAAGCAACTCGACCATTATTTTTTCAAGAGCAAATTTTCGAAATTCTTCTTTTTCCCGCAGGCTTCGATTTCTGAAATTCTCAAATTCTGCCCTCTGGCGCATTATTTGTTCATTTAGTTCAGCGATCTGAGAATCACAGGAAGTTTGCAGATCCTCTGTGCTATCAGAAGCATTTTCCTTTAAGGCTTCTACATCCTCATCTGCACAGCAAGTACAAGGATCGGACTTCTTCTCAGATTTAGATTTCTTTCCAAATTTACCTGTCATTTCTCACGACTCCGCCATAATTTGTGAGCGGTATAATTAATAACAGCTGATTGTTTGATGTTCTATAAATAGGCATCGGTTAGAAAAAATACGTAATACTAAATATCATAGACAAAAAAACAAGCACAAACGCGGGTCCTGATCAGATAGGATCAGGCATAATCGGTTTGCATCTTATAAGATAATAATTTGACAAGCAACATACTGGCGATCATACACAACGCAAGTGCGGAGACCATCTTATCCCAACCCAGTGCCTCAAGCCCACCAGTTCGCACAAGCTCAACGCCTCCAAAGAATGAAAAAATGGAGATCGTAGCTGCAAATGAGACCACACACCCGCCAATAAGTGCACCGACCTGATCGGCACCCCTCATTTCAAAGAAGACAGAACCTACAATGAACAATACAGCAAAGATCAGTAATATCATTGAAGATGGCATCGGACTTTTACCGGTCGCGAAAATGTTCATTACACCCAAGGCCATGCCTACCATGAATAAAGACAATGTGCCTGAAACTGCCAGTGCCTGTACAAAAGGATTACCTGAAATATCTACATCCATCCTTTACATCCCTCGTTCACTAATTGTATTGCTGCTATATATATTAATTGTTAAGAATATAGCCTTAAAAGAATCGAATATAGAATAAAGTCACAGTAAATAACAAATAAGATGATATAATCTCAGCTTATATGAAAATACTTCTTTCTGAATACGCTGTCAGCACAGGGATGAGCGGCACCTACCTCCTGGAAGGAAAAGCAATGCTATCCACCCTGGCATCCAGCTTTTCGCGTCTCGGGCACGAAGTGATATACACAACCTCCGATACGACCATCGAGCATGGGAAACCTGTCAGATCATCCGAAGAAGATATCGAAGCAACGATAAGGAAATGTGCCAAAGAATGTGATGCGGGACTCGTTATAGCCCCCGAAGAGATCCTTCCGGGACTTACAGCAATAATTGAAGATAATACACTGAACCTTGGTTGTTCCCCGGATGCAGTATCCATCTGCTCGGATAAACTTGAGTGCACCAGAATGCTCGAAAATGCAGGGCTTGCAGTCCCCAGAACATATGCACCCGGACAAAGGTTGCCACTGGAAGGATGCTGGGTAACAAAACCCAGATATGGTTGTGCATCTGAAGATACTTTTGTTTGCCACCGACCAGATATTAAAAGCAGCCATATTGCGACCGAATATATCAAAGGCGAACATCTAAGTGTTAGCCTGATATGCGGAAAAGAACAGCTCCCCCTCACAGTGAACGCACAGAGGATGGAGATAGACCCCACAAAGGATGCTTCCAAGATCGAATATTGCGGTTGTACAACCCCATACAGAACAGATAGAGAACAAGAGCTCTATGATGTAGCAAAGAAAGCTACAAGAGCATTAGGCTGCAATGGATACATAGGCGTGGACATCATACTTGGGGACAGACCGTACATCGTAGATGTCAATCCAAGACCTACAACATCCCTTGTGGGCATTACAAAGATAATGGACAAAGAGATAGCAGAACTTATCCTCAAGAACGGGATGGGAGAAACACTGCCAGAAATAAAGATAACCGGAGAATATTCATTCACCAAAGAGGAACTGAGATGAGATATATAGGAATAGACATCGGCGGAGCAAACACCAAAGTTGCATCAAGTGATGGCGAGATTACAGAATTGCTCTACATTCCGCTCTGGAAAGACACGACCCTTCCATCCGCACTTAAGGAACTGGCAAATAGGCTTCGACCCGACGGATTGGCAGTTGTTATGACAGGAGAGCTGGCAGACTGTTTTGTCGACAAGGATGAAGGTATCAAGTTCATAATGGATGCAGTGAACAACGCCTTCGACTGTGAAGTGAAATACGTCAACAATACAGGGAATTTCCAGGAAAGGACACAAAGCAGCAGAGAACTTGCCGCTGCAAACTGGGCTGCATCTGCCCGCCTGATAGGAGAAGAAGTTGGAGATTGCATTTTTGTGGACGTAGGCAGCACCACCAGTGATGTGATACCCATCAAGAACGGAAAACATATTGCAGGACACACTGATTTTTCAAGATTGCTTAGAGATGAACTGTTCTATGCAGGTACACTGCGCACGAACCTTGCGGCATTACTTGAAACCGTGGACCTTGATGCTGGTACATGCAGAGTATCATCTGAGCTCTTTGCAAATACCGCAGATGCATATATGCTGCTTAGAGATATCGATAAAGAACTCTATACATGCGAAACCGCAGACGGTGCAGGCAAAAACATGATCGACTGCATGAGAAGACTTGCGCGCGTGGTCTGTGCAGACCTTACCGAAATATCAGAAGATGATATATACAGGCTAGCAAAGAACGTTAAGGAAAGACAGATAGAACTGCTATGTAATTCAATATCCACAGTTGCCGAAAAGAATGACCTTGATATGATAGTATCGGCAGGTTTGGGAGAGTTCATGGTAGAAGAGGCTGCAAAAAGGCTCGGTTATGACTGTTTCTCAACTGCGGACAAGTGGGGCAAGGATATATCAAAGGTATTTCCCGCATATGCTGCGGCCAGATCGATGGATAAGGAAAAGAACGAATGATAAGGGAAATTGCTCATGAAGGTCGTCCTTAAACTTGGAGGAAGTCTGATAGACAGATCAGCAGACCTCATAGAGGCCATATCTGACCACTTTGCCGGAACCGAAGGGAATACGCAAGTGATCATCGTACCCGGCGGTGGGATCTTTGCCGATAATATACGCAGGATATCCGAAGAGTATTCACTCACGGAAAAAGCATCCCACTGGATGGCCATAGCAGCAATGGAACAATATGCACATCTCCTCGAAGATATGACAGGGATACCAACCATAGAGGATACCAGCAATGTCAACGAAAAGGTATCAATTCTGCTCCCATACAGACTTTTGAAGGATACGGATGAACTACCCCATTCATGGGATGTTACCTCTGACACCATTGCAGCATGGGTGGCACAAAGAATGAATGCAAGATTTGTCAAAGCCACCGATGTTGATGGTATTTTCAATGATGGGAAAATGATAGAGGAGATGACCCAAAGAGAACTTGAGAGGATGGGAGAAACATGCGCCGACCGGATGTTGTCCACAATGCTGATAAAGCACGGTATGGACTGCATGATCGTGAATGGAGATCATCCGGAGAGAGTGGTTGCAGCCATTGAAGGTAAAAAAGTTATAGGAACTTACATCAAGGGGAATACTTAAATTATATACCGCGTATGTACAGAAACCGTTAATAGCTTATAGCGATACAAAACGTTTCGTTCCAGCATCATACAATTTACTGAATTAAAAAGGAGATTTATAATATGGCAAAAGTTGAACAATGCACATCATGCGGAATTCACCTTGTTGAGAAAGGGTTCACAAGACTCCCTTGCCCAACATGCGAAACCGAACTTGGAAGATGTACCAAGTGCAGACAACAGAGCAACCCTTACACATGTCCAAAATGCGGATTTGTAGGACCCTGAGGAATCATAATGGGTGAAGTAGCAGCAACAATGAAGATCATGCCAGAAGGTGTAGATACCGACCTGGATGACCTTAAGATCAGGCTTGAAGCAGCATTACCAGAAGGCGCATCTATCTTCGGCTCAGAGATAGAACCTGTTGCATTTGGTTTGAAAGCGCTCAAACTAGTAGTCCTCGTTGGCGACCTCGAAGGCGGCACAGAGCCTGTAGAAGAAGCTTTTGCAGCAGTTCCTGGTGTAGAGAGCGTACAGGTCACCGAATTGGGAAGACCTGTTTAATTTTTAATTTTTTTTATTTCTCTTTTTATTATTTATCTATGGGGCTCGTAGATCAGGGGGAGATCGTTACGTTCGCAACGTAAAGGCCGCGGGTTCAAATCCCGTCGAGTCCATTAGAGAGATCATTGAAATAAAGTAATAAGATGAATAAAAAAGAGTAATAAGAGGATTATTCATCCCCCATATGGATCACTTTTGCGTTAGAGACCGCTTCATTAACAAGAGCTTCAATGTCCACTTTTTCTTCTTCTTTGACAATGGAACCAAATGTTGCTTTCACCTCTGGGTGAACAGGAACGGCACCACAGCCTGAAGTTGGCATTATCGAAATATCATAGGAACCAATGCGTTTGGCAATATCGATTATTTCGGTTTTGTCAAGCCCTATGAGAGGGTGATAAAGCGGAATTCCCAGACCATATATCTCAGCATGCATATTGGCAGCGGTCTGTGAAGCCACCTGACCGATGGATGAGCCTGTGATGATACCATCAGCATTCTCTTTTTTCATAATTTCATATGCCATACGATACATTGTGCGTTTACAGAGAAGACAGGTATTCTTCACAATACACTTCTTCATAAACTCGTCAAGGTTCTTCCCATGAGGGACCTCATACATTTTCATATGATCCGCAGGAGACCATTTTTGAAGCAGTTCAACAGCTTTGATCGCACGTTCAAGTGCTCTCTCATCAGAAAAAGGTATGTTGTTCGCATACACCGGGATAACCTTCACACCACGCTTCATCATAAGCCATGCTGCAACCGGAGAATCGATGCCCCCTGACATCAAAGCGACCATCGTACCCTGACTACCAAGCGGAAGACCCCCCACACCTTTGACAATGTCTGTAAAAACATAGGCTTTGTTCTGCCTCATTTCAACGGAGATCTCACGATCAGGATTTGAAAGGTCCACCTTAGGAGTTTTTCCAATAGATTCAAGCCGGGTCCAGACCGCATCCCCGCATAATCTGCCAATGTCCGTGGAAGAAGGGCCCTCTTTTCCCACACGACGTGCACGAATTCCGAAGGACTCGCCTTCATTTATAATATCGGTACCAATATCGGCACAAAGCTTTGCAGCTTCATCAACATCAGCCTCTATAATTTTAGCAGCCGATGTGGAAACAACACCAAAGACATCCGCGGCTGCTATTGCAGCTTCCGGGTCATCAGAAGTAATGAAGATACGACCCCATTCACGATGAACTCTGGAAAAAGATACTTTTTTCTGCCTCAACATAGCCTCAAGGTTCCTTACAAGGATCCTTTCATAGAGATTCCTGACACCCGGACTCTTGAGTGCTAGTTCTCCATACCTTACAATAACCACATCGAACATGGAGCATAGTAATCATACATGAGTTTTAAGCTATTTGGTAGAGGCAAATGATAGCAATTATCAGAACATATAGGAAAGGTATATATATAGATGAATCACCTATGTAGGGTTATCCATAAGGACGAAGACTATATTGAAATGCAATATAGAAGAAAAGAGTGGGTTTGGGGAGTGGGATTTCCAATACACTTTTTTACGCCACATAAACGCAATATTACTTACATATCATTAATCGGTGGGGGTATATAATGAAAATATTAGACGAATGTCCAAAGTGCAACTCAGAGCTTGAGCTAGAAAATGACAGCTTGCAGGTATGCAAAGTATGTAAATACTGGACAAAAGCAGGAACTGCAAGACTTGATTCGATCACAATAATGGGATAAGGCGATCTTATGACAGGTTCACTAAAATGCCATCGTTGCGAGATCGATCTTAAGCGTATGAAGATGGGAAGCAATCTCATGCACTACTGCAGTAAATGTGGCAGTACAACATCAGTAGAGACCAGTTATAAAAGTGCCACACGATCAGGCACATATCGTGATCAGATATCGATCTGATCACCAGTAACTATTTTCCTTAATTTTATAACATAAGTGTAAAGGCTTTCAACATCCTTGATCTCTTTTTTAACCAAAGAACTTAGCTTATCACGTAGCTGCATATCAACATCAGCACCGAGATATACCAGGTCCTCAGAAAGTTTCGCGGCAAGGATGTTACCCCTCCGGTCCCAATCAGTAAGAACGATGACTCGTTTCTTCTCACTTGCAACCCTTTCAGAGATCTCTGTAAGAGGGGACTGAGTAACAAGTTCAATAGGACCATTGATGCCAAGTTTTCTCAATGAAACAATGTCACGTCTCCCTTCAGCCAGAATAATATCCCCATTATTGGAACATTCTGTCAGCTCAGCAAGTATGACCTCGATCGATTCGAGCCTCCACTGGTAGTCAGAAAAGGGACCTTTCAAACGATCCTTAATTGAAGAAGACCCATTGCCATGATGATATTGTGACATTAATGTAGAATATCACATCAGCCCTAAATAATCATCCCAAACTGACATTATTTCTTTCCCATAGAACGATAGCATTATATAGAGAGATTTATGAAACTTATAATGGATGGGATAATTGACCATACCATCAGGAGTGGTAGAAATGGGTTGCATCTTTTGTGGGAAAACATGCCTGGAAGCAGGTGTTGAAGGGGACTATGGCAACGACATGCCCGAAGGCAGAATAATAGGTCGCAGCCATGTTTGCATGGATTGTATCATAGAACTAAAAGAGGTTCTGGGATTAGAGGATATTGAAAAAAAGGTTGCTGAAACTGAATATGAGATGTTCGAAGAAAGTAAACGCTGAATTTTGAACATATCCTTTTGGAAAAAGAAATATCCCAGACAATAACGACCATAGGTCGAACTATCATCTTTTGATAAAAAAGTCTGTGAAAGTATCAGAGAGAGCTATCCAGCCAACTTCAATACTTTCAACATTTGATAGCTCAGGACCAATATGTAAATGATCCAACAGTTCTGAAATGCAGGACCTTTTCCCCTGAGCAACCACTTTGACACGACCATCCGGGAGATTTTGGGCATACCCCATCAGACCTAAACTGGTAGCGGTCTTCTGAGTAAATCCCCTGAAATATACTCCCTGAACCCTGCCAGAGACATATATCTCCGCACAGGACACATCATCTGTCGCAGTCATAAATTCAACACCAGACAAACCATTAAATGAACTTTGGCCTCATGGAAAGCAGTTTTGCAAGAGGAAGACTGCGATATGGCATATCACCTATCTCGTTGAATACGCGTTCACTCAACTCTTCTGCAGTCATTTCCACCTTCATCGGCTTCTTTGGCTCAGATTCTGCACGAATTGTCACAGTAACCTTGCCGCTCTCGACCTCACTATCACCTATCACTGCCACATAAGGTATCCACTCACGACCTGCATCGCGTATCTTCTTACCAACGGTCTCTTCCCGGTCATCAATATCTGCACGACACAAGAGAGAATCAGCGACCTCTTGAGCGAAATCCATATGCCTTTCAGCAATTGGAATAACACGCACCTGAGTCGGTGAAAGCCAGACAGGAAGATTTGGAACCTTACCCCCTTCTGCATCCATTGCCGCCTTTTCAAGAAGTGCATAGATACACCTCTCGATCGCACCGCTTGGAGAACAATGCAATACAGTAGGACGGTTCATCTCGCCATTGGCATCAACATAATTGATATCATAACGCTCTGCATTCTCCACGTCTATCTGCACAGTGGAAAGTGCACTCGCTTTTGCTGTCGCATCAACGAAATTGAACTCGAACTTAAGTACGAAATAGAAGAATCGAGTATCCCACATCTCCACAAGAACAGGCTTATCGACCTTCTTTGCAAGCTCGGTTATGAACTCCCTGTTATCTTCATAGAACTCACGGGTAAAGCGAATAGCAACCTCAAAGTCACTCACATCGATACCGATCTTACGAAGGATATCAATGCACATACTGTACTGTTCGCCAAACTGGGAGATAGCAGCTTCCATGTCAGGACAGAGAGTATGCATATCAGGCATTGTGAACGCACGAAGTCTGCGAAGCCCGACAAGCTCGCCACGTTGTTCTTTCCTGAAACTGTACCTCGTCATCTCGATCATCTTAAGAGGGAGATTCTTGTAAGAGATCGTCATGTCATGGTTCATGAGGAACTGCCCGAAACATGCAGCAAATCTCAAGAACATACTCCGTTTGTCAGACTCGATGGAGTACTGACGTGCCGGGAACCGGTCAAGGTACTTTTTCAAGGTCGGGTGATTCATATCATACATCAATGGAGTCTCAACTTCCATTGCCCCGATCTTTGAAGACTCCTCGAGAACGAAGTTCTCGATAAGTGATTTCATCATCCTGCCTTTTGGGTAATAGCGCATGTTACCGGAATCAGACCCAGGTTCATAATCCGCGATCTCGAGGCGGCGCATAAGTTCAACGTGAGGAGGTGCCTTCTCGATGTTCCTGTTCTTGGATATCTCATAGTTCACGAACTTCTGAAGATTATCATGCCCCGTAAGATCAAAGGTTTCCGCATCGTGAAGCTCACCATCTGGTGTTAGAATACGCCAGTAGGACTTTGCAGAATCCTCTGCTTTAAGAGCCTCAGAAACAACCTCTTTCTTTTCAGCATCTATAGAGACGACCTCTCCACAAGGTACAGCACCTTCCGGCCTGATAGTACGTGAAAGTTCAGAAAGCGGATGTCCTTTACAACTGATACTGAATGCCTTGTACCAGCCAAATGGAGCCCTCATGACATTGTACTTACCCTCAAGTGCCTTTTCAATACTTTTTAGGACTGAAACAGCTACTTTCGGAGACGAAAGGTCGGAGCTTAAATGCGCATAAGGATAAAGCATTATGCTCTCTGCCTTGACCTGACCTGCAACATTCTCTATCTCAGAGACTGCACGA
>NZ_JAUVEY010000091.1:0-9096 GCF_030594565.1 Methanococcoides sp. | reverse complement strand
ATCAGTAATTCGGATGATGCCAGGAACCCGCCGTCTGAGCCGTACAGGGATTTGCTTATTGATGCCGGGTGCACGGTGGATGTGCATGACCCCCATGTGCTGGATTATCCGGGTGTGGATATTTCCCATGAGCTATCCGATGTTGTGAGGGGGGCTGATGTAGTTGCTATATTGACGGGGCATGATGAGTACTTCTCACTGGATGCCGGGGTGTTGAAGGGGTTGATGTGGCAGGAACATCCGGTTATTGTGGATGGAAGGAATGTGGTAGATGCGGATGGGTTCATTGGTGCGGGGTTTGTGTATAAGGGGATTGGGAGAGGAGATAAAAACGAGCATCAAATGAAGTGAAGCTAAAATGTAGTTCTGGTCTGTGAATAACTCACCGCAAAGGTCGCAAAGAGCGCAAAGAGATTGTTACCTTAACTTTGAATTCTCGTGTATAGGTTCGTCTTTGTTTCATATGTACACCCCAAAGGTAAAAGTTGCTTAACTACTTGTCCGTTATTTGGGGTGCACTCCAAAATCGTAAGATACTATATAACACAAAGGTTCATTGAATTCTTTAGGGCTATGGCGTCAATATGGCTTCTTTTTTTCTTACATCTAAATCGTTTATAAATTGCCTTTCTTGCCCTTTATTTTGAGTTATTTTATCACAAACCGATAGTGTAATATCCTAGTGTAACATTACACTATGTATGACATTCATCAGAAAAATAAAGCAACGTGGAAAAACTTACTATGCAGAAGTTTAGAATCAATGGATTGATGGGAAATGTGTTCAAAAACACATCCGATCATTGGGTACCGACCCCGAAAATCCAACAAACATAGCAATCGAACCAACCCATTTTTCATACCTATCTTTGCGGTTAATGCAAGGTTCACTCACACCGAATGACCTCTTTGAGATGTTAGAAAATATGGGTCAGCCGGTGAAAAAGGCAGACCTTAAGCGACTAGGTATTCACTACGATTTTTTAAAAAAAACGTACTCCATCTCCCTATATTACAAGAAGAACTCAAAATAAAAAACCCAACACAATGCCTAAAATGCAAAAATAATCCAAAAACACAGACAACATACACAAGACCCATAAAAACGCTTTCAGGCAAACGAAAATTAAGCATCCGCATAAAATATTGTGAAAAACACGGTGTAATCAACAGCGAAAATCTCTCATTCCTGAATAAAATATGTTTGCCGCGAAGAACCTTTGACACAAAAGTAATGGCGGCAATCGGATATCTCCGGTGGTTTTTCAACTATCAACGAGAAGAAATCCAGTTACTTCTTGGAGCAAGAGGAATCCAAATCTCGACCGGTGAGATATCCAGATTGTCGGAAGAATTTCTTCTTCGATTCTATATTCTTCACAAAAAACATAGTTCTCAGATGAAAGAATTATTCGAGACAAATAAAGGATTTATTCTTCATCTGGATGGAAGTGCTGAAGCAGGGGACGAAATTACTTTCACAGCTAAAGAGGGAATGACAGAGATTACGATAGACAGCTGGATTATGCCATCTGAAAGTAGGCACTATATCAAACCATTTCTTCAACATATAAAAGACACTTATGGAACGCCGCTTGTAGTTATTAGGGATATGTCAAAGGAGATCTCTAAAGCGGCATCTGAAGTTTTCCCAGGGGTATTGCACCAGATATGTCATTCTCATTTTATTCGAAACCTTGGCGATATTCTGTTCAAACATCGTTACAAAGCATTGCGAAATAAAATGATAAACACCAAAGTTCTTCACAAGTTCCTGTCTCTAAAAAAGAAGTGTTTTGAGGGAACCACGTCAAAAAACAAAATAGTGGCTGCAGAACACTATTGGGTCATGCTCGCAATCGAATACATACTTTATCCAAGAGAACGCCGGTCTGACTATCCTTTTGTGCTGCCGTATTTAGAGGTAATGAACCGTGTGATGGAGATTACGAGCATGACCCGGAAGATTGTGATGTGGAATGCCAGACACAACTTTGGAGTTAGTGTGGTTTTGAAGTTTGATGCGTATTTGAAAAAATTGGTCGATGACAAGGATGTAAAATTGTATTTTACGAAGATTGGACATATCTGGGGATGGTTTGAAGAGATTCGGAGCGTGTTGCGAGTGAGTCGTGAATTCAGTGGAAAAGAACAGAATAATTTACCGACTAATGCTGATAAACTCAAGGGAAAAACAATTGAGGCAATGATGAAAATTAAGGGTGAAGGTAGAAAGATTGGCGGCGATTTGAGGATGGTTTCTGAAAAAATCTATGAAAACTGTCAAAGTCACATGGATGAACTGTTTGTGAAAGTTATGAACAATGAGGGGGAGATTTTGGATGTAGTTAGACATAATGCACTTGAGGAGTTGAACCATCGGTGGAGTAGAATGCATATTCGAAGACGTACAGGAAGAAGTAAGACGACTAAAGAAATGACAAAGTATGGGGCTCTTCTTGCTGTTTTGTCTAATCTTGAAAATGAAGAGTATGTTAAGACTGTTTTGGGTGATGTGGATGATTTTGTTAGGGAATTACAAAATGTTACAGATGAAGAACTTCAGGAAGCAAGGCGATTGATAAGAAAGTTTCCACAATGTCCCTTGATTAAATCTGATGTGAAAAGACCTGAAATCCTGTGGGAATTTGTTGCAATTGTTGAGGATGAGTTTAATGACGTGTCGGATGAGAATGTTAACACGTGGCTGTCTAATTTTATTTGTACAGAAGTTAGGTTGACGCCATAGCTTTAGGGATTACCTGTCCATACTGGGTGTTATATACTGGTTCTAATAATAGATATATCGGGAACTGGCATGGACGTAGAATATATAACGATATCATCCATCATTTCTCTGGAACATATACCTCACTTATGGGCACAAAATGATATTCTGATCCTTATAATTGATATGAATGACTATGATACAGTGAGTGTAGATTATCTGGATGACACCGAAATAAAACATTTGGAAGGATTACAAACCAAGTATTTTAAAAAAAGATATACCACCTCCAGAATGATCCTGAAGTATATTCTGCGTCATCTTCTCAAAGAGCGATTAGTATCTGACATAGTTCTGTATAAGGACGAAAATGGAAAAGTCCATGTGCGCAATCATAAAGATATTCACATCTGTATTTCTTATACTGAAAATATTGCTACCCTGACAATCTCAAAGGTCGAGATAGGTGTTGATGTTGAGCTTATGAGATTGCGATCTCTTACAAATATTTCAAAATACCTGCGCACAACACCTTTAGATACCGACAGGTCCATGAATGATCTCGATCTTTTAACGATATGGGCCCTGAAAGAAGCGTATTGTAAGTTTTCGAATAAAAGCATATTTTCCAATTTCAGTAAAGAATTGGATCTTAACAGTGTCTGCCATTCAAGCTATATTATAAACAATAAATATATACTTGCTACCATTACTGATTCGGATCAGCACACGATCAATATAAGTCGCCTTAAGAAAATCGCCTGACATGAAATTTCAGCAGGATTATTGCAAATCAAAATGAAACAATATAAATCCCATATATTTACCTTGGAGCTATTGCCCTGACCAAAAACCAGTGTTTTTTTTCAATATTTATCTGCAGATTGCTCAATCTTTCGATAAAAACTGCTTTTCAATTAAAGCTATGATGGCACATTCCGACCCATAAGAATGTATATGATTTCATATTAAAAATTGATTGGTTAGTAAATAACAAATCGTTAGATTTAAATAAAGTTCGGGATAAGGTTATATTATAAAAATTATATTATTTTCACTGCAGATGTAGCAAAGGTATTGATATTATGATGTGCAATAATAGACAAAGATGTGTAGTGTTCGTGATGATAGATTCTTAAAAAGAAAGTAGGGGTGCTAAGACCACATGGAACATATAAAAAATGATATACTTGACTACCTGAAAAACAGCTCTTTTATGGACAGTACTACTCGCTTGAATGATAATGATTCTCTTACCCAGAACGGCATCATGGATTCGATCGGTATACTTGAACTTATGGATTATATCTGTGAAAAATATTCCATAGAAATTCCTGAAGATATGTTAACCCCGGAATATTTTGACTCATTACAAGGGATCACAGACCTAATTGTCAAATTAACAAAGTAAGATTATGAGAATTGATACCTATCTCACAGAATATGCCAGAAAAACCCCTCACCAGATTGCCCTGGAAGAAGGTAACAACTCAATTTCCTACATATCTCTTGATAAGGATATAAACAACATTGCTTCATCCATGATGGACTTTGAGCATTGTAGATTTGCAATACTGGCTGAACCGGGTATACAATATGTAAAGATGCTCATGGCAGTATATCGGTCAGCCAATATCGCAATACCCTTGCCATTCGAATTACCGATGTTTAGCCTGGAACGAATCATTGAAAGTGCCCATATCAATAACATAATTACAACAGAAACACAGTATTCAAGGTTTGGAGAGGATTTATTTGAGCGTTTTGGAACCGTGATCGTTGTTTCAAATGATACTTCCGTAAAATACTTGCGCAAAAAAATAGCAAGCGAGAAAAATAATCCAGACCTGAGGCTGGTACTGTACACGTCCGGTACAACAGGCACTCAAAAAGGTGTCATGTTAAGTGATAAAAACCTGATAGCTAATGCAGAGTCTATAATAGAGATACTTGGCATAATCCCTAAAGATAAGGCAGCGCTGGTAATATCCCCACACCATGCTTTTGGAAATTCCATAATCGATTCCCATTTTATGGTTGGTGGATCCATCAGGATGGGGACCATGAACTTTGTAGGATCGGTTTTCAATCTGGTAGAATCAGGAGTATCCATATTCTATGGAGTTCCCAGTACCTATCGTATACTTCTTCAATACTCAGAGAGGTTCAAAAAAGCATTTGGGAATGTCAGGATTGCTGCATCCGCAGGTGGGAGTATGGATAAGCCCACTGTGATAAGTATAATGCAATTAACTCCTGATACAAAGATACTGCTAATGTATGGCCAGACCGAAGCCACAGCACGGCTGGCCTACTTACCAACAGAGGATTTGAAGGATTTCGCAGATACAATAGGCAAACCGATTCCAGGAGTCACGCTGGACGTATTCGATGCCAACAGGAGGCCAGTCAAACCGAATATCACAGGTGAACTGGTTGCCAGAGGAGACAATATACTACTGGGTTATCTGGATGATGAGAATGCTACTAAGAAGAAGATCATCAACGGATGGATGCACACCGGGGATCTGGCACAGAAGTTATCCAATGGGTACTTCAAACTGCTGGGACGTAAGGATGATCTTATTAAAATAGGCGATCATCGTGTGAATCCAAGAGAAGTTGAACAAATCATAGAGAACAACAATGAGGTCTCCAGGGTTTTTGTAGTACCGGTGACCCACGAGCTTATGGGAACTGCGATCAGCCTCATGGTCATACCGAAAGCAGGGACAGAAGTCGATACCCTGTTTGCATTCTGCCGGAAGAGCCTGCCTGGTTACCTATACCCCCGGGAGATACTCACCATCGATGATCTCTTTTTGAGCGAGAACAGGAAGATTTCAAATCGATCTATCATAGAGGAATACCAAAATGTCAAAAAAAGTATGTAAGAAATGTGTTCTGGATTCGGATATTCCAGACATAACGATCAATGAGGACAGTGGTCTATGTCATTTCTGCGAAACATATATCCCAATGTCCCCACAGGAAAAGGAGGGATATCTGGCCCGGATGGAAGAACTCTTTGAGGAATATAAGGGCAGAGGTAAATACGACGTGATCTTTGCACTTTCAGGTGGGAAGGACTCTTCATACACGCTCTACAAACTCAAAAAGGAGTATCCCTTTTTGAAGGTTCTGGCTGTCCAGTTCGATAACGGCTTCATATCTGATCGCGCAATAGTGAATGCTAAAAAAATGTGTGAGATCACAGGCAGTGATTATTTCAAACTGACCATGGAAAAGGAGGTACTATATGACACGTTTAGAAAAGCCGCTGAATCCTACGATGCGTTTTCGAATATTGCCAAATATAGAGCCAGTGACATATGCAACACCTGCATCAGTATCATTAAACAAAAACTGATAGAAGAGGCCATCGTTCAGAAAGTACCTTTCATTATGTTTGCCTTCACATCAGGACAGTCCCAAAATCCCATAATCAACTTGCCGGCCAATCTTATAAAGTGGTCCAGAAACCTTTTTGAAAAACAGCTTCAAAAGATAGGTATCGATGACAGAGATGAGGTGTTCTTGATCAAAAAAGACGTTATTGAAAATGTAGGTGAGGATACTCCAATCATGCTGCATCCTCTATGCCTATGGGATTATGATGAAGATATGATCCTGGAGACCATTGTGGAAATCGGCTGGAATCCTCCGGATATTAATGACAGCAATTCGACCAACTGTACATTGAATTCCTTTGCCTGTTACAACCATCTGGAAAAATATGATATACATCCGTATGCATTTGACATAGCGGGAATTGTCCGAAGTGGAGATATGTCCAGGGAGGAAGGATTGGAAAAACTTCATCGTGAGCTATCGCTACCACTGATAAAGGAAGCTGCAAAGAAACTTAAAATAAAGGTGAAAAATTCATGAAATATGTTATAAGGAGAGTGATACCATGCAGATAATCGATGAACTGAACAGAAATGCTGGAAAGATGGCCGAAACGATCAGGATCTTTATCAAAGATCAGATTGCGGGTTTTAAGAAAAAGGGAGTGGTCATAGGAGTCTCAGGAGGCATTGATTCAGCTGTTACTCTTACACTTGCTGTACAGGAACTGGGAAATGATAATGTATACGGCCTGCTCCTTCCGGAAAAAGAATCAGCTACGTCCAGTGCATCTCTTGGAGCAGATATCTGCGAAACCCTGGGTGTGCCGTATGAAAAGGTATCCATCTCCCCCATACTTGAATCACTGGCCATCTATGATAAGAAAGAACAGATCATACAGAGAACCTGCCCGGAATATGACCCCCATATCCACAAAACATCACTGGTGTTGCCTGATCTGCTGAATCAGGATTTGTTGAATGTTCCATACATACAGTTGGTAAAAGACGATGAAACGATTGCAAAGCACAGGTTGAAAGCAAGCGATTATCTGGAACTGATCGGATTGCAGAACGTCAAACAACGGTCCAGAATGCTAGTCCAGTATATGTATGCCGAGAAGATGAACTATATTGTTTGCGGTACAACCAACAAGACAGAAATTGCCCTAGGCCAGTTCGTGAAATACGGGGACGGTGGTGTGGACATTGAACCCCTGGGAGATTGTTATAAGACCCAGGTCTATGCTCTTGCAAAACATCTCAACGTCAATGAAACGATTATACAACGGCCGCCAAGCGCTGACACATGGAGCCATTACACCTCTGATGAGGACTTCTACTGGCGCATGCCCATCCACATCCTTGATCAATTATTGTATGCACAGGAACATCAACTGTCTGTAGAGGTGATTGAAAAGAATACCGGGCTGTCCGGAGAGACTATATATAAGACCCAGAGACACATCAACAGAATAAGAAACACCACCGCATATGTGCGGGCAGCTCCACCTATCTGTTATCCTGACAGCTGAAACACAGGAGAAAAATGCTTACCGGCAAAGTGGTATTGGTCACAGGGGCAAGTCGAGGGATTGGAAGAGCTACAGCCTTGCTGGCAGCAGAGAACCATGCACATGTAATCATCAACTACAACAGGAGTGAGGGAAAAGCAGTTGAACTGGTGGACCTAATCTGTAGCAAGGGGCTTAATGCTTCAATGATCAAGGCCGATATCTCATCCGAAGACGAGATCAAGGCCATGTTCTGGTCTATTAAGGAGAAACATTCCAGGCTCGATGTGCTTGTTAACAATGCAGGGATCATGCAAAACAACCTTCTGATGCTGACTAATATGGAACAGTTCGACCATACTATCGGTGTCAACCTGAAAGGAACATTCCTGTGCACCAGATATGCATCGAACATGATGAGAAAGCAAAGATTCGGAAGGATTATCAATCTATCGTCCACCATAGGACTCCATGGGTATGCAGGGCAGACAATACATTCGGCAAGCAAGGCTGCAGTGAACGGATTTACAAGATCCGCGGCAAAGGAACTGGGCAGATATGGGATAACGGTCAATGCTATTGCACCTGGCCTTATTGAGACTGACCTGATCAAAGATATCAAACCTGATATTCGAGAGAAAATAGTATCCAATACTGCACTTGAACGGATCGGTACTCCGGAAGATGTCGCAAAGGTGGTATTGTTTTTAAGTTCTGACCTTGGGAATTATGTCAGCGGAGAGGTCATTGTGGTGGATGGCTGTCAGATGATGTGATTGTGATCAATATCAGACTGTCGTAGTCGTTGCATCTATATTCTTAAGGATCAAAAACAATTTAACCGGTAAACTAAATGTATGGTCATGAAAAACAGAGTCTCCATCGTACATTGCTGCGATTATTCAAATGTAAAAGATGCGATTAAAGAAGCACTCGATCTGATCGGTGGTCTTGAGACGATCATAGCTCCGGGTAACCGTGTACTGCTTAAACCTAATATACTTGCTATTCGCCCTCCGGAGGATTCCGTCAACACCCACCCAGCAGTGGTATCGGCAATGTGTGAACTGGTATCTGATGTGGGCGGTATCCCTATTGTAGGAGATGGATCAGGAATTGTAAGACCCAATTCCACTGCCACCGCGGAAGCACTTAAGGTATCAGGCATTGAAGATGCTGCGTGCAGTTGCGGGGCAGAGGTCATCAATTTCGAGACATCGGGTTTTGTAGAGGTCGATGTTCCCGATGCCAGACAGCTTTCGCGTCTGTATATAGCAAAAACAGTACTCGAAGCTGATGTAATCATCTCGCTTCCAAAGCTCAAGACCCATGAGCTCACACTCTACACAGGTGCGGTCAAAAACTTATTCGGCACCATTCCCCGGAAAAACCGCAAACAAGCACATTTCCTGGAAGATCGTGACCTTTTCGGAGAGGCAGTTGTGGACATATACTCTATCATTAAACCTCATCTTGCAGTTATGGACGGTGTGGTTGGAATGGA
>NZ_JAUVEY010000201.1:0-2571 GCF_030594565.1 Methanococcoides sp. | reverse complement strand
TCACCAAAATCTTCCACGCTTACCATCTCAGATCACCTTCTTCTGTTCAAGAGCTCGTATTATGTGTTCGGGAGTGTAGGGTTTCCCGTCAGACCTCAATATATTCTCATCAATTCGTAATCCAGTCTCACACTCGAAGAGCCTCGCAAACTGTCCGGTTGCATTGTTCTCCACGCAAACTAGCTTTCCCGCATCAGCCAGCATATCTTTTATTGCATCCACCGGCAAAGGATATACATGGGTAAAATGCAAGTGGTCGACAGCATGACCTTCGCTTGTGAGGATGTCCACAACTTCCAGAAGTGGGCCGTATGTAGAACCCCAGCCGATCAAAGTGATGTCAGCTTTCTTATAACCATAAAGCTTTGGAGCTTCCATTTCCTTCTCCAGAAGCTTTAGTTTCTTCATTCTCTTCTCGTTCATCAGGATACGGTTATCGATCGTCTGGTCAAGATGACCGGTCTCATTATGTTCATCACTGTCAACGACAACTGTAAATCCTGCCTGACCTGGAATGGCCCTTGGAGATATGCCGGTGGGTGTTAATTCATATCTGTTGTACTCTTTTTTGTCCTTAAGTTCATCATCAGAAAGCAGATGCCTGTCTATCTCTATCTTCGAAGTGTCGAACTTCTCACAGGTGAAAAGGGAATCTGCAAGGTACTGGTCACTCATTACAAATACCGGGATCTGGAACTTCTCTGCGATATTGAACGCCTTTGCTGTCAGATAAAAACAATCATCAGGCGTCCCAGGTGTCAGTATGCATCTTGGGAATTCTCCCTGTGCAGCTGTCAGAACGAACTGCAGATCACCCTGTTCGGTCATTGTGGGCAGACCTGTGGCAGGTCCCGGTCTCTGTGAGAGGAATATCACTGCAGGTGTTTCGGTTATCCCTGCAAGGCCCAGTGCTTCGGCCATAAGGCAGAAACCTCCGCCTGATGTGGTGGTCATGGTTCTCACACCTGCATAGGATGCACCAAGGACCATGTTCAAAGCAGCGATCTCATCTTCCGCCTGTTCGACAACAACATTGAAATCATCGGCTTTTGCGGATATATAGGTCATAACACCTGTTGAAGGTGTCATGGGATACGCTGCCAGGAATTGAACTCCTGCTGCAAGAGCGCCAAGGGCAACGGCATCATTGCCTGCAATGAGCATCCTTCCATCCTTGCCCAGAGGCTCTTTTACGGCAAACTTACATGCTGAAGGGAAGTTATTTTTGGCGTGATCATAACCTGCACGTGCTGCTTTTATGTTATTCGCAATTATTTCATCGCCTTTTTTCCGGAAGGTCGCAGTCAATACACGTTCGAGATACTCAAAATTGAAGCACATAAGGCCCAGCGCAGCACCGATTGCGACAGAGTTGGAATAGATCTTGTTCCCGCAAACATCCTTTGCGATCTTCAGCATTGGAACATGGAAGAAAGAATCATTCATCTGTTCTATCTTGATAACATCAGTGTCAACTATTACAACACCATCAGATATCTCGTTCAGATGCTCGTTGATGGACGCCTCATCAAGAGCTATCAGGATATCGACTTTCTCGGTCATTGCCCTTATCGGTTCATTGCTTATACGTACCTGATAAGTATTGTGTCCACCCCTTACCCTTGAAAGATAGAACTGAGTAGTAAAAACGTTGAAACCACTTTTCTTGAATGTCTTTGCGAGCACTACGCCGATGGTCTGTAAACCCTGGCCTGCGGCACCGCCTACTTTTATCACAAGGTCTGTGTTCATATTTTGTCCCCTTTGATAATAAGATAGTTTTGATCAGAAACTTCTCTTATGCTGCGTTCTCATCAACTTCCCACAATCCGAAGGTGTTCTCTTCGGTATCCATACAAACTGCAAGATGGCCCCAACCTGGAACAGGCATCTTTGGCTGTAACACTGTTCCTCCGAGCTTTTCAACACGAGTGCAATAGTCTTCAACCGATGCAACTTCGATGAAATTGGTTATTCTCTGTTCAGGGCTTCCACGAAGTCCCATTCCTCCGCCGACCCCTTTCTCACCTTCGAGGGATTCCGTCTCTATGAAGTAGTAGTCCAGAGGTCCCGGTACTTTTTCAAATTTCCAGTCGAACAACTCGGCGTAGAACTCTTTTGCCCTGTCAATATCGTTGGCAGGCAAGTCAAAATGTGCAATCGTCGGCATAGATGTATCACTCCCAAATTTAATATGACAGTTAATCGATTTAAGGTTTGGGTAAGTGATGGAGTAGTAATAAAAAACAAAAAAGAACCAGAAATATCGATCCAGTAAGGATGGTCCTTTATTGTCAGAGTTACATTATAGTTAAAACCCCAAATTATTAGACTAATTCGTTATATAGACAGTTCCATGGTTAGACCTGAGGGGATCTTTATTGAACGGCATATGACCGTTGAAGAGTTAGACAAGCAGATAAAATTAGAGAAGAATGCAACACTCCTGAAAAGACTATATTTCATCAAATATCGTTATGGGGAATTGAGTGTTGAAGAATCAATACAAAGAATAGGGAGTTCAAAACAAACAGGATATACATGGCAGGAGCGATGGAATCAAGATGGGTA
>NZ_JAUVEY010000185.1:0-3184 GCF_030594565.1 Methanococcoides sp. | reverse complement strand
AGTCGGATGGTGAGAATACCAACAAGCTCATAAATTCCCCTGCCCAATTCAACGCAGAGCAAGAATGATCAAACTAACACCTGCAATGAAACAGTACTATGATGCAAAGAAGCAACATAGTGATGCACTTATTTTCTTCAGGATGGGGGATTTCTATGAATCCTTCGGAGAGGATGCAAAGACCATTGCAAAAGAACTTGAGATAACACTTACAACGCGGGGCAAGGACATTGAGGGTGAGAAAATGCCCCTTGCAGGTATTCCCTACCATGCTCTCGATAATTACCTGCCGCGGTTGGTAAAGAAAGGCTACAAAGTAGCTATCTGTGAGCAGCTTGAAGACCCTAAAAAAGCAAAGGGCATTATCAAGCGTGGGGTTGTCAGGGTCGTAACGCCCGGCACTGCCATTGATACTTCGATGTTCACGGACCCGTCTAATAATTATCTCATGTCCGTTTCAGGTGGAGATGGAGATTACGGAGTCTCATTTTTGGATGTTTCCACGGGCGAGTTCCTGACGACACAGTTTGCTGATACGCCTCCTTATGACAGGATAGCCAGTGAAGCTGCAAGGATGCGACCTTCAGAGTGTATAATCTCACGGTCGATGTTCTCTGATGAAAGGCTTGTCGGAAGGCTGAAGGAGCTCAATGTGCTGGTACATGAGTTCAAGGATGAGGCTTTTGATATTGATTCTTCTAGGAAGCTTCTTGAAAGGCATTTCAATGTCTCCACACTCGAAGGAATGGGCTGTGCCGGTCTGCCCTATGCCACATCTTCTGCAGGAGCCGCACTTGATTATGCGTTCACCACACAGATGAGGGAACTCGGGCATGTAAGTGAACTGAGCACCTATTCGGATTCTGAGTTCATGATGCTTGACTCGATCACCCTGAGAAATCTGGAGATAGTCAAGAACGTGCGAGGGGAAGGGAACGATACTTCCATATTGAAGGTGCTCGATGATACCAATACACCCATGGGTGGCAGGTTACTTCAGAAATGGCTTTTAAAGCCCCTCATCAATGTAGATTCCATCGATCACAGGCTGGATGCGCTGGAATGTCTGGCAAATGATACCATGCTGAGGTTCGATGTTCGCTCTCATCTGTCCTTTGTGAAGGATATAGAACGCCTTATAGGCAGGGTCGTTTACGGTAATTCAAACGCCCGGGATCTTATCGCTTTGAAACGTTCCCTTGGTTCAGTGCCACAGATAGTCGAAAGTATGGGCGATGACCCCGGATGTGAGATGCTCAGGAATATCCGGGATGGTCTTCTTGAGTTTGACCAGCTTGAAAATATTGTAAAATTGATCGATGATGCCATCGTGGAAGAGCCTCCTGTAAGCGTACGGGAAGGCGGGATGATCAGGTCCGGCTACAATGAGAAACTGGATGAGCTTAAGGGTATGTCCACTGGCGGAAAGACCTGGATAGCTTCGTTCCAGCAAAAGGAACGTGACAGGACCGGTATAAAATCGCTTAAGGTCGGCTATAATAGAGTGTTCGGCTACTACATCGAAATCACAAAGGCCAATATCGCACAGATACCTGATGATTATATTAGAAAGCAGACAATGCGGAATGCTGAAAGGTTCTACACTCCAGAGCTTAAGGAATGGGAAGGTGTCATCCTTTCCGCAGACGAGAAGATCACGGCGCTTGAGAATGAACTGTTCACTGAGATAACTTCCAATATCGCTTCCCATGCGTCCGATCTGCAGAGGATCGCTGTTCTGATCGGGCAGTTGGATTGTACTGCGAGCCTTGCGGAAGTTGCGGTTAACAATAATTTTGTAAGACCTAACATAACCTCCGATTGCAAGATATTGATCCGTGAAGGCAGACATCCGGTGGTAGAGAAAACCGTGCGTGGCGGATTCGTGCCCAATGATACGGAAATGGATTGTGTGGATGAGCAGTTCATTTTGATAACAGGGCCTAATATGGCGGGTAAATCCACTTACATGCGTCAGGTCTCCCTTATCATTATTATGGCACAGGCAGGTTCCTTTGTTCCGGCTTCCCATGCTTCTATCGGTATTGTGGACAGGGTCTTTACAAGGGTTGGTGCCTTTGATGACCTTGCAAGCGGGCAGAGTACCTTTATGGTAGAGATGGTGGAGCTTGCCAATATACTGAACAATGCGACCCCGAAAAGCCTTGTGCTCCTTGATGAGATCGGCAGGGGTACGAGCACTTATGACGGTTATAGTATCGCAAAGGCTGTGGTCGAATATATACACAATAAGGGCAGGGTAGGTGTACGCTCACTTTTTGCGACCCATTACCATCAGCTTACAAACATCTCTTCCAGTTTGAAAAGGGTGAAGAACTATCATATTGCGGTGAAGGAAGATGGCGATGACCTTGTTTTCCTCCGAAAGATCGTGCCAGGTGCCACTGATAAGAGCTATGGTATCCATGTTGCAAGGCTTGCAGGTGTGCCGCACAAGGTGACACAGAGGGCGAAGGAGGTCCTGCAGGATATTGAAGATGAAAGTGCCATCAGCAAGGAAAGCGATTCGAAGAGGGGCAGGAAGAAGAAGTCGGCACAGTATACCCAGTTAATGCTGTTCGATCCGGAGGGCTCGTCTGCACCTGTAGCTGAGCCTGACCCGGTTGTTGAGGAGCTGAAAAACCTTGATGTCAATAGTATGACCCCCATCGAGGCATTGAACAAGTTAAGTGAATTGCAGAAAAAGGCAGGTAATGGCGGGGAATGAAATGACCGAAGATAAGGGCGGTAAGATACGTGTTCTTGACGAGGCGACTATCAATAAGATAGCAGCAGGTGAGGTCGTCGAGCGTCCTGCTTCGGTGGTCAAGGAACTTGTGGACAATGCAATAGATGCAGGGGCTACTGAAATTAGGGTAGAGGTTGTGGCTGCCGGGACCGAGCTGATAACTGTCACCGACAATGGAAGTGGAATGCTTCGTGAGGATGCTGTTCTTGCTTTTACGAAACATGCTACCAGTAAGATAGTTCAAATCGAGGACCTTGAGGAGGTCCTGACCCTGGGTTTCAGGGGTGAAGCCCTGTCTTCCATTGCAGCGGTGGCCAAGGTCTATCTGACAACCCGACAAAAGGAGGAGATCGCTGGCACAAAGGTCGTTATAAGCGGAGGGTCGGTGGAGAATGTGGTGGAAGTGGGTGCTGCTCCGGGTACAAGTATCTCTGT
>NZ_JAUVEY010000122.1:0-6799 GCF_030594565.1 Methanococcoides sp. | reverse complement strand
GCCCTTGAGTTCCACTCCATCCCCGCTGACAGTAACATTAGCATCCACATCCCTTCCTGCAACCGCTGCCGCCGTCATCAATGCCCTAAAAGCCATAACAGTATCCTGCGTGCTTGAAAAACCGCCATTGGAATTACGCTGGGCTGCTATCCACTTCAAGGATGAGCTTGCCCTTGGGTCATTCGTTTCGATCAATGCAAGTGTGGCATAGGCTGTGGTTTCAACGTTCTTGCTTGAGATGGGATGGAAACCATAGCCTCCATACTCGTAAGGCTCAGCCAGGACATCGTCGTATCCCCAATAAACGCCATTCTCATCCTCTTTTGCCAGCTCAAGGAGTCTCTCCATTGCCTCATCTGCCCTGTCGCTCTCAAGTTTTTGAAGCGCAAGAGTTCCTATGGCAAGAGCGTATGGATCGTCCTGCTTATCAAGTTCCGCTTCCAGATAGCTTCGGGCATTATCCAATACCTGAGGGGTAGCATAGCCGTATTCATCGAGTGCCAGTGTCACATAGGCCGTAAGGGCATAAGTGCCGCTCACACCTCCCATCATATCCTCATGGATAACGAAGCCGACCGCTTCCCATGAACCGTCCTCTTTCTGATGTGAACCTATCCACTCCGCTGCTTCCCTTACAACATTCTCATCAATGGTCGTCAGGTCCCTGGCACCACTGAACTGGGAAAGCACAAAAGAGGTGAGCCACAGGCTGCCTTCCCCATCGCTCTCTCCAAAAGCAGAGAAAGAGCCATCGGCATGCCTGAAAGTGAGCTCTCTCTGATATCCGGTCGTGATGAACGTCAATGCTTTGGCCTGTACCTCGGGATTCTGCTGACCGGTGGCCTTGAGATAGCGCAACACCTCAACATCGGTGGAGAACAACATCATGTTCTGTTCACCGCATCCGTAAGGCATGCCCAACAGGTCATCGACTCCGCTGATGGTCTGGGCTACGATGCTTGGCGTAAAGCTCAGTATGACTTTCTCGGAATCCGGTACGATCGCAGCAGGCAGTGTTGCGTCCAGCTCAACGGTACCGTTCTTAAGGATACCATTATCCACTATCTCTCTGGTAACCCCTTCAGCCTCAACGATGATCGTCTTACGGATAGCATCCGCTTTCTCAGTGGTCTGTCCTGTCAGTTCAACTGTCTGCACCCCGACCTTGGTGGGACGAATGGTGAAACTCACATGGGTCACACTATTGGCATCCACGCTCACTTCAACAACATCATCGCCGACCAGCTCGAACCATTCTGCACCGGAAAGCGTCAGCTTCACATTCTGAGGCTTGTCGAGATAGTTGTACACCTGTACCTGAACAGGGAACTCCTCGCCACGAATAACAGCATAAGGCAGATCAGGGTCGATAAAGAAGTCCTGGAACACCGTAAGTCCTGCTTCGGATATTCCGATGCCTTCCGGACCTGATGATACTGCATGAAGTCTCCATTTAGTGATAGAGTCAGGTGCATTCAGATCAAGGGTTGCCCTTCCGTTATCATCTGTCAGAATATCAGGCATCCATATCCATGTTTCAGGGAAGAACTGGCGTACTCTCTCCACTTCCGCAAGCTGCTCCTCTGAACCTGCTTTGTCATCCATTGGAGCTTCTTCCATGGGCATCTCCATTACAGCTTCATCCACAACCATATCATCCATTTCAAACATTGCTCCTGCGAAATCAACAAACCTCACATCTTCATTAGTTCCTGATCTTGGTATCTCAAGACTGCCGGAGGCCAGCACTATCATCCCGGCATCATCAAGGACATCATAAGCAGTTGTTTGGTATCCAAAATATTGAGGATGCGCTTCGACCTGAGGTTCCATAAAGCGAATTTCAAGCTCATCGAACACCTGTTTCAAATTCAGCCTGCCCTCGCTCAATGCATATACGGATTCGTCCACAATGGAAAGTCCTATCATGGACTTCGTGCCTGCATCCATTTCAACGGAAACAGCGTCACCCGGTGCCACAGTTTCCTTATCGAACCCTGTGGAAAGGTCTACCTGCGTGCTGAACTTGACATCGAATGGCAGGCTGTCAGCAGAAACCTCATTGTTCGGATTTATCATGTAAGCAATGACCTTCGCTGACGGGCTCATCTGTGGCGTGACAGGGATATTTATCTGCGGTTCATCACTGGTTGCAGAGTATACAGTCCTGCCGTTTGCGAAAACATCATAGAATACCGTTCCCACATTAGTTGAATAGACCTTGAAAGATATCACATCCCCGACTTCCGGTATGCCTTCACTTACCTGGCTCAAGTGCAGGAAGCTGGCACTTGGGGAATAGACCGAATTCAACGTACTGCTAACTTCAACTTCTTCTGAAACAGCAGATAATTCAACGCTCACAGCATCTTCAGGTATCTCTAAAGTTACCAGAGCAACACCGTTCTGTGTTGTATAGGTCTCTTTGCTCTCGTCGTAGTTGTAATTCTCATCTCTGAAATTGGAAACAAGGGTTATCTCTTTTTCAAGGGGTTCTCCTCCCGGGTCCTTTGTTACAAGGAGGACCTGAAGGGGCATTCCCGGTTTGATGGAATTGGATTCCGGGATCATCTGCAATATGAACGGATGCTCTGCTATGGTGAACAATTCCGTAGTTTCTTCACTATTCCCACCGGTGTCGGTCACAGTCACATTCAGCATGACACTGCCCTGACCACCGGCTCCAAAGGTACCTGCAACATATCCAACAGCAGGAAGTGCAAATTCTACATTTCCGTCCTTAAGGGGCGCAGTGGACGTTGAGTATTCTTCCCAGACACCTACGTATCTGGAAGCCTTTACCTCAACAGTACCTTCAACGACCTTTCCGAAGAAATAGTTAGCAGAGACTGTGCCTGTAATAGGTTCATCGGCAAGGAACCAGCTTTTTTCAGTGGAGGTTTCGAGGTCGAACTTGGGGAGGACATATTTCTCCACCCTGATATCCACTTCGGACATCGAACTTCCTGATGTCGCTTTCACCTTCCATGTTCCAAGGTTCAGCTCGGATGCAAGCGGAAGGTCGAAGTAGGTAACCCCATACTCGTTGGTGACCAGATCATCCTTGAAGATCTTCACCCCTTTCGCATCAGCTATCTCAACGGTGGTGTTCTGAACAACAGGAACAAGGTTGTTGTTCAGGCTGAGAAGACGGACATGGATCGTCTGCCCGGGTTTGTAGATAGGTTTGTCCGTTTCGATGAAGATAGGATTGTTCTGCACCACCTTAACGGTTGTAGTAAAACCCTTTTCAGCACCTGAGGGTGTTGCGGTCAGTGTATAGCTTCCCTCTTCGACATCCGGCACTTCGAACTTCGCCACACTGTTACCGGATTCGGATGTGGCCGCCTTTACCAATGGGGTGATGTCGCCTGATGCACTGGTAAGAGTATATTCAACGCCCCTGCTGACCGGTTCATCATCCAGGAAAGCAGACATCGTTACAGAACTTTCTCCACCTGAGAACAGTGATTTCGGTACAAGCAACAGATATTCATCTTCTTCGGAATAGGTCCCTCCCTCATCATAGGAGAGAGCTTCATTGGAAGAAGTTTGAACTTTTCCATCGTCCTGCCCGATACATCCTGCCAGCAGAATGCACGATAGCAAGACCAATAAACAGAATCCTTTTTTTGTAACCCCGATATATTTCATCTTGACACTACCTTTGTTCAATTATTTTTTTTATATGTAAGAGATGATTGTTGCCAATTGTGTATAAACTTAGCTTAAACTTCGAAACTGTTCGAAGTTATAGAACACATTCACAACGAGGTTACAATAAAGAAGATAGTAAACAAAATATGTAGGCATTTGTAGCTCAAATATTCGAGGGTTGAATTTCTGAACCAATAAAGTAGTCATTTTATCTAAAATTAGCTGAAAAAACAAGAAAAAGTTTTTATTTTGACTAATGTTTTTATCGTTATGAACAATGAAGATCTCAACCAAGAAAGATTTAAAAAAATTGCGCAACTACTATCAGAAGTCTCAAATTTGAAAGAGACTGACATGCATATTCTTTTGACTCTCTTAAAGAACAGTAAAGTAACCAATTCAGAACTAGCCGATATCTTGGATTTTAAAGATGGAAATTCAGTAACATATCACACAAGGAATATGCAGAAAGAAGGTTTGATTGACAAATATACAATCATTCCTAATTGGAAACGTGCTGGGTTGTCAACAGAGTTTATTATATTAGCAGAAGCAGAAAATGAAGAACAATTGCTTCAGATTGAGAAAGAGCACGTATTGATGGCAGAGGAGTATCTTTCAAATATTGGTGAAATTGTTGTAACTCCTACAATTTCCGGATGTGTAATCCTGCAGAACGTTTACCATTGCTTTGGTGACAAGACAATGGCAGTAATAAGCGGGAGAGCAACATCTGATCAGGATGCAGCTGTTTACTGCAAGAACTATCTTGTCAATCGATATCCTGATATCAAGATCAGCATGCTTTTAAACAAATACAAAACGGTAGATGAATTTTTTATTGACAAAAATGCAGTTTCAAAATTAAAAGAACTCTTCCAGGTACCAGCTACTAAAGAAGTAACTGATACACTGGAAAATCTAAAAAGCATGTCTTCAGAAGATTAATGCCATTTCTGTCAACATTACTGCAAAACTTGGCAATGTAAGTGTCATAATCATTCTGTCTTTGAGTTTGTTTCCCCTTGCTACCGGATTATCAAGCAGTATCTAAACACATCTCGCAGCCAATACGAGATAGATCAATGAAGCAAGATACAAACGTGGAAAACTTGTTGCTGCATACAACAAAGGAATCATTGGCAGTATTGTTAATAGACTGCAAATAACTGCTGCTTTATGAATCCCAACCTTCAAAGGAAGCGAGTTGATGTCTCCTGCTACATCTTTAAAGTCTTTCATGAACGTAAGAGAAAATATCGATACAAAGACATACGCAGCAACAATTAAGCTATCTGGAGGCAACGCAGAATAAACACTCCAGAGTCCGATTGATTCAAGAGCAAAGCAGACAGCCATATCCAACATCGCAACGCCTGGGATATCTTTAAATCGAAACATTGGATGAGAGTACAAAATCCCACCAATAATAATTCCTGATAAAAAGCATAAGAATAAGATAGCTTAGTTTAAATGAGATCAATAATGCTGCTAAAAAGAGAATCAGCATATAGATCCATGCATTTCTGATAGAAATTTTCCCTGAAGCAATAGCACCTGTTGGTTTGCATATTTTATCGATTTCACAATCAAAGATATCATTTATTATGTCACATCCACTGTGAATCATTGTTCCTGCAAGAATTACAAGCAATGCCCTGTAATCCCACATTCCTAATATAGCACAATTTAATGTCACAACTAAAATATCTACTATACTTCCTTTCAATTTTAGAATTGACATATACGGATTTTGACGAATCATATAAACTCCTCAAAACCATACAAAACGAAGCATGTTTTATAATTATATCAAAAAAATCTGGTTTTAAAAAAAGTTTCTCATTGTACATTAGTCAATATTAAGATAAACGAACAATTAAAATCTATAATTTGAAAAATAAATAGATATTATAAAGCAACATCATGAACTATTTAAAGGATGGCTAAACTATGTTAAGAGGTTGAGGGTTTTGTAAAGTCTGACAGCTAAATCTAGCCCTCAAAACAAAAAGGCAAATATACAATCGTTTTGAATTTTTTTAAACTTTTGTGGTTTGCCTCATAGATAAACAAAATGAGGTAAAGAAAGAATGAAACGTATTTCAATATTTTTGGCCATGATGATGGTACTTGCAATGTTTGTGACACCATCACTTGCAGCGACAGAAGATCAGTCTTCTGAAAGTGTAGAAATGTTAACAAAAGATCTTCTAGCTACTGTTGAAAAATACAATGAATTAGTCACTGACAAATCATCGTCTTATACCGACGTTGTGGAATGTACTGACAAGTTCTATGATTTTGTAGATAAACTGGAAAATGAAGGTCAAACCGTAGAAGTTGAACCTACATCCGAGTTGAACAGAAACAATAGAGATGAAATATTGCCTACTACGATGTCTGTAACAGTATTACCGTATCCAACAGTCGAAAAATCATACACATTTACAAGCGATGAAAGCAAAAAAGATGTATTAAAAGAGGTGTATGGATCCGATATCTCTGAAGGAGAATACATCGAATTGGTTTTCCCAGAAGCTTTAAAAGTCATACCTGATCAAACTTTACAAAACTACTATGAAACACCAATGACTTGGCCAGAAAGCACACATGTATTACAAGATTCAAATGATCTTAACACGGATGTTAGTGTCTCACAAGACCCACAGACGCGTAGTCTAATCTACTATCTAATGCGTTACACTTCAGATATTGAGGAAGTATCAACATCAAAAGTAAAATTTGAGTCTGCAACTTATGTAGTAGAGCCGACCCCACAAACAAAACTACCCGAAATGCATGTATTTTCATACTTATGGAAGAATGGAGATACTGCACCATTAACATCAACTTACAAAATCGCATTTAATACGGCTAAAGTTGAAGTAAGCAAAGAATACTTTGTAGCAGATGGTCTTTATTACACACAGGGTAGTCTCACTTGCCTTCTGCCACTCCTCCCCCCTCAATATACAACTGCTCCGACTCTTACCAGTATCCCAAGTTTGACAATCAAAATAAATATAAGTGTCCTTAGCTGATTTGAATCGTGACAAAACAAAACAAACTAAGAACATACGAAATAGTTCCTAACACCAATATATCCTTTCCGATTGGAACCATTCTGGCCGTTGAAAAA
>NZ_JAUVEY010000101.1:0-7970 GCF_030594565.1 Methanococcoides sp. | reverse complement strand
ACCTTCTTCATTCCACCATCTCCATTGCTTTTTTCAGGTCTTCCACTTTCAATTGCCCTGGTGCCACTGCATCGGATACGCTTGCATAGGTAAGCTTTGAGCCATATAGGGGGGCAATGATGCGAGTGTGTTTTCCCATCTGTCCCATGGATATTGTGCAGACATCGTCTACTTCCAGTGTCACTTCCAGCAGGTCCAGTACATCCTGCATATTCTCAGGCATCACTGCAAGTTTTGCAATATCGGCACCTGCGTTGTGGGAGTGGTCAAGGATGCTCTTCAGTGTGGCTTTGTCAGGCGTTCTTTCAAAATCATGCGAGGATATTATTACGGTCTTCTTTTCCTCTTTTGCTTTTTTGACTATCCTGTCCCTGAGATGTTCATCTGTTTCAAGCTCGATATCCACGGCATCTGTAAGATGCATGATATCTTCCAATAGGGCAATTCTGCTCTCTTCCGTACCTTCCCAATTTCCGCCCTGGGTTCGTAACCTATTGGTTGCAATACATGGGAGGCTGGTCTTATCTTTGACCGTTCTCAACAGGTCTGCAGCCTCTTTGGGGGTAGTTATCCCAAGCAGGTCGAACCTTATCTCGAGGATGTCTGCACCATGTTCGGCTGCGGTCCCGGACTGTTGTAAAGGTTCGTTGCTGATGGCAGCGACGATAGCTGCCCTTTCTTCCAGATCGAACTTCCCTATTTTCAACATTGCTCATTTCTCGATTATCGTTTCTTCTACCTTCATTCCGAAATGCCTTGCTCCGCCTTCATAGTAGACCATTACTTCATCTCCGGGTTTCAGGTCGGCCACAGAGATGGGTTCTCCGTTTATGTCCACCAGTTTGATGGTCTCGGCGTTCTGGAGGATGTTCTTTATGACCTCCCCATTTACTTCGGCTTCTACGAGCATGAGCGGACGTCTTTCGATCTTGACCCTGCCTACAACACCGGTTCGCTGTTTTCCCTCGGCATTGACAATGGTGACCTCGTCACCGGAGCTGAGCTCGGAAAGATATCTGGTCCTGTCTCCCACTTTTACGTAAGCATGAACTGCTCCGGCATTGACACGGAACGGACGGGATGCAACGTACGGGCTTTCTTCGGATTCTGAATGTACCAGGAACATTCCGCTTGCCTGTGAACCCACAAGCATTCCCTCGCCTTTGACCATCATGTTGCAGGTATCCACACAGACGCGATCTCCCATTCCCACAGCTTCGACCTTTGTGACCTTTCCGGGAACAAGTTTAAGGTCCTCGATACCTGAACTTTCTGCTACTGCAACGGTGGCTTTGATGGCATTGGGGTCATCGGAGTCAAGCAGGACACCTTCTGAGCCATGCTCCATGGTCTCAAGGGCAAGTTTTGCTTCATCCTGGTCACGTACGCCGGCAATGATCTTCACATTGCTATCCTGAAGTCCGGCAATGAGGTTCTCAAGGGGGATGACCTTCCAGTCAGTACCGACTATGATAAGGAAATCACATTCTTTGCCTATCTCTGCGGCAAATTCTTCGTATTTCTTGTTCTGTATCACTACGTAGGCTCCGACGGTCAATCCCTTTTCTTTCAATCGGATCGCAGTGACCATGTCCAGGGAACCAATGGGGTCAGGGGACAATGGTTTTGTTCCATCTCCTTCTCCGCCCTTTCCAACGACAATTATGTCAGCACCGGACTTGTCGTCATAGGCAAATGCAGCGACCTGTATGTCGCCAAGTTCCCTTACTTTTTCCACTTCGTCAGAGTTCACGAGCACACAATTGGCACCGGACTCAAGTCCTGTTGTTATTCTGTCCTTGTGAGCTTCCCAGTGGCCTTTATCGGCCTTTATCCAAATTGTCTTGTCCTTCATATTATACGCCATTGGAGTTTATCATTTAAGTGTTTGTAGTGCCTCTTCGACACTCATCTTGTGGTGGACGATCTGCGTGATAGCATTTGTCATCTTTATGGGGTCAGGGTGCTGGAATACATTCCTGCCAATAGCAACTCCTCTTGCACCTGCTTCCATGGCTCCGCTGATCATTTCCAGGAATTCCTGGTCGGTCTCTGTTTTTGGTCCGCCTGCAATGACCACTGGTACGGGACAACCATCGACAACTTCTCTGAAACTGTCCACATCTCCGGTGTAGACCGTCTTGATAACATCGGAACCTAGCTCTGCACCTACTCTTGCTGCATGAGCCACCATCTGTGGGTCATGAGGATTTGTTATGTTCTTTCCTCTGGGGTACATCATTGAGAGCAGAGGTATGCCCCATTCGTCACATTGTTCTGCAACGGATCCGAGCTTCTTGAGTTGTTCTGCTTCTGTTTCTGAGCCTATGTTCACATGGATGGAAACCGCATCAGCGCCCATTTTCATTGCTTCCTCCACCTTGCAGACGAGGACCTTGTCATTGGGGTCAGGTCCAAGGGATGTGGATGCACTCATGTGGACTATGAGACCTACATCGTGGCCGTATCCCCTGTGGCCATGGTAGACCATTCCTTTTTGCATGAGGATGGCATTAGCTCCGCCTTCAGCTACTTTATTGATGGAATCTGCGATGTCTATCACTCCTCTGATAGGTCCATCGGACATGCCGTGGTCCATTGGGATGATGACCATGTTCCTGCTGTCTCTGTGCATAATTCTTTCAATTCGTATCCTTTTTCCTATCTCTGCCATATATATCACTCTCTGTTATTTGGTTAATATCGGTATGTATCTTCACCGTGTTACTATGTGACATACTAGCACGGATTAATATTTAAACTTTGTTATTTGTTTCCTTTTGAAATGTGGAATAGTCTTATATATAGATTCATCAATACTGCGAGTATTGACCTTAACGGTGTGATTTTCATCATGAGAGAATTAAAGATCCTTGTTATCAACAACTATGGCCAGTTCTGTCACCTTATTCATCGTACGGTGCGTGACCTTGATATGGATACGAAGATCGTGGCTAACACCACTTCCGTAGAGGATATCCTTGATGAAGAGCCGGATGGCATCATTCTTAGTGGTGGTCCTTCCATGGAACGTGTTGGCCTCTGTCAGGAATATGTGGAGAGCATTGACATTCCTATTCTTGGTATATGCCTCGGACACCAGCTTATAGCCAGGACCTTTGGCGGACAGACCGGTGCAGGTGAGCTTGGTGGATATGCAGCCATCGACATTGAGGTGATCGAAGAGGATGATATACTGAAAGGACTTGGTCCGAGGACCTCTGTGTGGGCTTCTCATGCGGATGAGGTCACAGTACTTCCTGATGAGTTCATTCATCTCGCCCGTTCAGATGTCTGTGAGATCGAGGCAATGCGTCATGAAGAGAGGCCTATCTATGGGGTGCAGTGGCATCCTGAGGTTGCTCATACCCATAAAGGGGAAGAGTTGTTCATGAACTTCTTTGAGGTCTGTGAGAATTACTGAGCTTTTCATGGGCTCATATTATTTTTCCATTTCTACCTGTATGATATTTAGCTTTTAGGCCTTTCTTTTCAGTTAAGGTCCGTTCATGGCTATTAGTGAGAATGTCCCTGAGCTCCAATTGCATTGTCAATGATGGCAATACTTGCTATCATGTTCCTGTCCACGGGATGAAGGGATGAGTAAACCTTATGCTCTTCTTTTTTTGTTCCTTATTTGATCTACATCTCTTTTCTGCAATGGGGTGTGGCAAGATGTCAATGAAAAAGGAAAACCCTTCAATATTGAATGGGTGACTGAATTTATTTTATCTTTATTTCCGGTGTTAGGGTTCAAAGAACGGATCCGGTTCGCGATCGAATGAGCAAAGATATCACACTTCAATATGGTTCGTACAAGGGATGGGCTATGATTGATATCGTTTGCAGGACGTTATAATTGTCCGGTCGATGTTAATGAGAAAAAAGACAAAGAGTGGGATTCACTCTTTGTTACGGTTCTTTCTGTAGGACACTAATGTTCCTGCTAAAATTATCACTCCTGCGATAAGGGTGATCAAATTGGAGGTGAACATCGTTTTTTTGATCGAGCTTGAATTATCCTGATACGAATGGTCTGTCTCTGTGTCGAGGTCATAAATGCTCTTCTGGGTGTCCTTGTCTTCCATTCCTACAATGGCAAAGGGTGAGGATGAGTCCAGAGTTGCCTGATAGTAGGCAATACCATCAAGGGTCTCAATATATGTTGTCGGGACGGTTTCCCATTTATCGGTTTCAGAGTTGTAATACTTCATGAAGACCCTGTGGGGTTCGATGTTGTTCTCTTCAAGCCATGCGGTATTTACATTGAATTCCAGTATTGCGTCCTTTATGTTTTTTGGGATGGAGAATCCTTCGTAGCCTACCCATATGTTCAGGTTCTTGTAAACAGTCCCTTCGGGTGTTTCTTTTACAAGTTCTGATGTTTGTTTAAGGACCTCTATGGTGACGGGTACGCTTTTGGCTGTTCCGCCGCTTAAGGCGATCCAGTTGCCTTCTGCCGTGCCATTATGATCGGCAAAACTGACGTGGTTCTCATCAATGCTTATTTCCAGTATGTATTCGTCATTCATGGTATATCTGCAAATGCCACTGTTATGAATGACAATGTGATCAATAGGGACAAAACTAACGTTATTCCAGTGCATAATCTGCTCATAAATACCACCCTCTCGAAATGTTCTGCGTTGTGTCACAGAACTTCCTTTTATAAAATCTTCTTATGTTTAAGTTTCCTTCTGTTAGTAAATAACGGTTACGACCGGAAGTTTTTTAAATTCTCATAAAGACCCGTTTATCCTTTGGTTACCGTTCCCATGGATCTCAGTTTACGAAGGTGCTTTTCAAAAGAAGGGCATCCTCTTCAAGATTCGGGCTTTCACATATCACAAGCCCCTTTATGTCGAACTCCTGGAATACTGCCATGAGATCCATATAGTTAAGGTCCGACTCACTAAGCACCAGGTGGTTCTTCTCCCCCTTATCCCCATAGGCTATGCCGGAGACATGGCAATGCATGTTATCCAGCCCACCCCTTCCCAGGGTATTTTCCACGCTCTCAAGAACGCTTCTAAACTCTTCCATGGTATTATACTCTCCGCAGCTGCGTGCGTGCAGATGGGAGAAGTCTATGCAGGGCATTACCCCCTCGATGGCTGATGCCATCATAAGGGTCTCCTCCAGACTGCCGAACTGGGTCGCTTTGCCGGTGATCTCCGGGCGAAGCACCACATCGATGCCCTCGTCAGCGAGCCTTGAAGTAAGACCTTCGAGCAGCACGGTGACCTTCTCCATCACCTTTTCGCTGCTCTGGCCCTGGTAATAGGCAGGATGGAATACGATGGATGATGCTCCACAGAGAGCCCCGATACGTGCGGACTGATATATACGCTCTATACTGGCCTCGATCTTCTCTGCATCGGCGGAGTTGAGGTTGATGTAATAAGGGGCATGCACACTGAGGGCCACGTTCTCTTCCTCGGCGGTCTGCCGGACATTTGCAGCGGTCTCTTCTTTCATGCGAACCCCTCGCACGAATTCCAGTTCCATGCAGTCAAGCCCAATCTCCCTTACCCGCTTGATCCCCTCAATGGAGCCTTTCTTCTTTGAGCTTAGGGGGGCCCCTGCGGTCCCGAAGAGCAGTTGCTTCATGCCATCCCCAGATGGAGGCGCAGCTCCTTTGCCCGCTCCTCTAAGACCTTCTCTTCCACAAGCTCGAAGAACGTGTCCACGTCCTCATCCTCAAGGGACCTGATGTCCTCTTCCCCTTCCAAGGCAAGGCCTACAAGGTAGTCAAGCTCTTCCCCGGTAAGTCTCTCAAGCCGTTCCCTGAAATCATCCGAGTCTTCCACGAACTTGTGGGATATGGGTCTCAAAATGAACGGATATGGGTGTCCCATGGGGGACATGTGCGTACCGCCGTTCTCAGGTGCAAGCTTGTTGAAGATCTCTTTATCCCTGTCTGAAAATTCTCGTCCCATGAATTATTGTACGGCAGACTGATATAAAATCGTGTCTTTTTTTGGGATGTGTATCGTTGTGTATGTGGGAATGCATTTAGTGTACATTTGCGTGTTTTTTCATACATTTTAAGATGACGTATCTCGCATCTGAAATCATTCATAAGGGCATTGGCTTCCGCTCAGTCTGCTATATAAAAACACGTGTATATCTGTACTTCAAATTATGCTGATCTGTATTTCAGAATCGTCATTAAGCAGCATCATTGGTATTCACTTGTCGGACTGATATTGTGAATTCATAGCAATACTTATCTATATTCAGTAGTTCGCTAATTTTATCTGAATCCACATAACCCCATTACCTACCAGCATATTTATATGCGAATAATGCCGCTACCCCATGTTTTCTCGATTACAACTAACTCCATATGAATGTACAAAAAACGCTTTGCAACCTCTTCTCGACAACATTCACATTCCTATAAATGGCTCACTTACCTGTAAAGACCTATTTCACACTGTTCTGGGTATGGCAGTTGATAAAAAATCCGCACATTCAATAAATAAACAGTATCTTGAGACGCCTTGCGAAACATCAATAAGGTATCATTTGAAAAAAATGAGTATGGATCAACTCATTGAATCAAATGCAAAAATACTCATGCAAACAGCACTTGGAACTCTCAACCAAAACCAAAAATATGACTTTGCTATCGATTATACAAACGATCCATACTATGGAAAAAGGGATAAAGAAAACAAAAAGTACCTTATCAGAGGACAGGCTAAAAAATCAACGAACACGTTCTATTCCTATGTATCACTTTACATTATTAACAAGAATAAAAGATTTACAATCTCTGTGCTGCCTGTCGAAAATGGGAAATTAAAGACTGATTATATTAACTGTTTTATAAAACGGATTGATGAACTTAATTTCAAGGTCAACGTCCTTTGTTTAGATCGGGAATTCTATTCATCTAAAGTTTTTGCTTTTTTACAGGAAAAAGAGATTCCCCATATTATTCCTGTTGTCAAAAGAGGGAGAAAAATCAAAACGGTTCTAATGGGTAGAAAAAAGCGTTATGACACATATGTCATGAAAGGTGCTGAGGGAAATGTTAAACTCGATGTCGTTATTGACGTTAAATATAAGAAGGGAAATCGAGGGGAAACGGGCTGTGAAAACTTTGGATTTGTTGTTTACGGTACTGATTGGGATCCTAGAAAAGTAAGTACGACCTACAGGAAAAGATTTGCTATTGAGGCATCCTACAGGATGAGAAATATTGTAAAGCCAAAGACATCTTCTAAAAATCCCATGTTCCGATATTTCTATACGTTGGTTTCTTTTCTTCTCAAAAATACGTGGGTAACATTACAAAGAAGGCACTTCACGAGAGTTAAAAGAGGACCGCAGGTAATTGAATACGATATGTTTAGGTTTGATATGTTCATTCATTTTGTTATGGAATGGGTAAGAAAGAAGTTGAGGGTTAGATTAACAATTGAATGTTGTAGCTAAATTGGGGTTATTATGGAGGAGATAGAATATTAGCGAAGTACTGAAATTAGCGAACTACTGAAGTTACTTTATCTCTATTAGATATCATTGTCATTACCGATTTTAAATATGTTGTTCATCTTACTTAACGCAGGAGACTCCTTGCGAGAGCTGGGATGGGAATGCGTCAGATCGTGATTATTTGTTGGTGTACCAATGTTGTTGTGGACCTTAGTAAGCACCACTTTTCCTGCATTGAACACCTCTTTGCCCACTTCTTAGATTCTTTCACATGATTTTCTTTTCTCACTGATCATTTGATCTCTGAGTTCTCTTCTATTTTCTATCACGATTTAATCTTGAAACCTATTTATGAAAAGATGTGACATCGATGACAGTCTGATGCCGATCACGATCACATCATCTGACAGCCATCCACCACAATGACCTCTCCGCTGACATAAACTCCAAGATCAGAACATGGCCCTGGCATAGTCTTCGGATGAGGTATCGGCCTTGATCCTCGAATAGTTAAGCCCCCATGC
>NZ_JAUVEY010000128.1:0-6191 GCF_030594565.1 Methanococcoides sp. | reverse complement strand
GGTTGAATTTCAGGGAGTGACTAAAATAGAGGCATAGTATATTGTTTTTTGGTAAAATCAATATCAAGCACTGATGGAATTGTGTTGAGTATTCTAAGTTTATATCAAAAACGTGAGGATGGCTGAATAGTTACAATTTTTCAAAGAAATTAAGTCATATTATCAATACGATTGATAATCAGGAATGTGTGTATGTTGGAAATTAGCCAGGATAAACGAAAAGGAAACAAAATGTGTATTTTGATGCTAAATTTAGATTATGGGTAATGTCGGTAGCAGTGATCATAAAACTCCTCTGGTCGTTTTACTAAGTTCTGGTAACCGTCTAAAAGCTACTTCCAAGTGCCAGTTAAACTGGCTAATGCTTCTTTTTTTCAATTTTGATCAGGTACTTCAAAGATCCTGATAACTACGGATTGATTCGAAGTTTAGACAATTCTTTAATAAGTGTAACTCCTATTGTAACATGTCGAAAGACGCTCACCATCATCAAATTACAAAAGGAGAATCGATATGAAAAAATATTTTGCATTTATGTCAATTGGTCTGCTGTTGCTCAGCATGACGGCAATAACAGTTGCCATTGCTGCCCCCGAGACTACAGCAGCAGAGCCTGTATTGATCGCTGAACCCACATTAATAGCCGAACCCACACTGATAGCTGAAAAGATCACTGCTGATGGATATTATCAGGACATGCTATATCCTGAAATTGAAAAAGAGATAGTTCCTCTGCTTGTTGATCCGGGATATTCATATCTTAGAATTAAGCCAGGAGAGTCAGATGAAATGACTGTCGTGCTTTTCAATCACGGCAAAGAGCCACTAACACTTAAGCCTTATATTGCACCAAAGGTATTCAGTGACAACATGCTTGACGAGGACTGGGTTACCATCTCGCCGGCAAAGGCTGAGCTCAATAACGGGGAAAAGCAGGAGTTCACTATCAAGGTCTCAGTTCCTGAGGATGCTGAACTTGATAATTATGATGCAAACGTTTTCTTTAGCGATCTCGAAGGGGATGTTTCAGCTCTGTATCCTGGCTATAATGGTGCACTTGAGCTTTCAGTGAACGTCTGGTTGCCACCAAATGTCCAGATATTCAATTCATACATCAATGACCGTGTTGAAGCTGGTTCTGAGTATGAATATGTGATCAAGCTCAAGAACGTTGCTGACAAGGCAATTTCCATCAATCCGGAATTCGAAGTAAGTGACGATGAATGTTATGGCTACACTGCACAGGTCTCTCTTGATGAGAAGGACGTGACCATCACAGCACCTTCTGTTATCAAGGCAGGAGAAAAGGCCACTGTAACAGTAAAGGTCAGAGTTCCAGCTGATGCGGAAGGAAATCTCAATGGCAGGATCAACCTGAACATCGATGACCGGACAATGAATGAATGGAGCCAGAAGGTTAGCATTAACCTCGATGTCTGGCAACAGCCAGAAGACCCTTTCACAACAAGCTTTGTTGCAAGGACAGATGATCCGGTCACCCTCAAGATAATCTCAAGGGACTATAATTATGGTGACAGCAGCACATCTTCCACAGCACCTTCCTTCGATATCGTGTTGAAGAACGCTGATGGTCAGGTCAAGTCGGTCCTTATTAGTTCAGGCCACAGTAGCACTGTCAGTCTTTCACAGCAATCTCCTATCTATTATGGAATTGCAATGGATGAGGCAAGAGATGGGGCAATGAGTGATGTCTCTGTTTCAGATGATAGCCAAGATGAGGAACAAATCAATGTTTATCAGCAAGGTTCAACAACATATACTGAAGTCTATCTTGCTGATGGGGCCGTTGGAGAATGGACACTTGAGATAATGCCTCACAACACTGAGAATTTTGAATATTCTGTCAACATAGGTCCTGTTGATTGAATCCTTTTTAGTCGTGTCATGTGCTAACATGGCACTCAATACCTTTTTTTACTTCTTCTTTTAACATCACAGCAGATAATGATATAATATATCAATGCTGAAAGCTCAGTGCCTATATTAAAAGAATTGTCGCCTTGCAAGCATTTTTTGTAACGGCTCTAATAAGTTGATAACATGCAGGAAAAAATAATCGAAATCGCATCACGTCTATCCGAATTGCGTGAATTGTCCGACATAAGCCTTGAAGCCATGGCAGAGAAGCTCGGTATTTCTGTCGATATTTATAAACAATATGATTCAGGGGAATCTGATATTCCTGCAAGCATGCTGTTTGAGATATCACAGATACTCAATGTGGACATGGGACTTCTTCTGACAGGAGAAGAGCCGCGCATGCATATCTTTGCTGTTAACAGAAAAGGCAAAGGTACTGAAGTGGAAAGAAGGGCGGATTACAATTATCAGAACCTTGCCTCGAATTTTATTCATAAAAAGGCAGAGCCTTTCATTGTCAGTGTTGCTCCGCGTTCAGAGGTTAATCCTCCCTCAATGAATTCTCATCCCGGACAGGAATTCGATTATGTGATAAGCGGTACGCTCAAGGTCTGGATACATGACAATGAGATAGTTCTCGAGGAAGGAGATTCAATTTATTTCGATTCCAACTTTACTCATGCAATGGAAGCGGTTGGAGACAATCCGGCAAAGTTCCTTGCAATGGTTCTATGATAACTTTGCTATCAGAACCTCATTTATTCTTATATAAAAAACGGGTGTAAATATGTCATCTTTATTGGAAGAATATGTCTCACGTACAGACTTTAGTTCGTATGAAGACTTTAAGAAAAGTTTCAAAATAAACATTCCTAAAAATTTCAATTTCGCATACGATGTCGTTGACAGGTATGCAGAAGAACAGCCTGATAAAAGAGCACTTGTCTGGTGTGATGATGAAGGTAATGAACTGGTCTATACCTTCAAGGACTTGAAACACTATAGTGACAAGGCAGCTAATCTATTCAAAAAATACGGCATCGAAAAAGGCGATGTTGTTATGCTGACCCTTAAAGGCCGATATGAGTTCTGGATATGCATCCTTGCCCTGCATAAGATTGGTGCTGTCACCCTTCCTGCAACGCATATGCTGACCACCAAGGATGTCACATACCGTATCGAACTTTCTAATATAAAGATGGTAGTCAGTGCGGATGATGAAGGACTGATGGGATATATTGATGAAGGTCACAAAGGTTATGAGGATATTCTGCTCCACAAAGTATCCCTGAATGGAGGACGTGAAGGATGGCTGGATTTCACAAAGGAACTTGAGGAAGCTTCTGCTGACTTCACACGTCCGGAAGGGGAAGCTGCTACAAAGAACGAGGATATTGCCTTGCTTTATTTCTCATCCGGTACCACAGGTTTGCCAAAAATGGTACAACATGATTTTGCATATCCTCTTGGACACATCATCACTGCGAAGTACTGGCAGAACGTCCGCGATGATGGTCTACACCTAACAGTTGCTGATTCCGGTTGGGCAAAGTGTGTGTGGGGTAAGCTCTATGGGCAGTGGTTAAGCGGAACTGCGGTCTTTGTCTATGACTATGAGCGCTTTGATGCTAAGAACATGCTTAAGTTCGCAAGCAAATATGGAGTAACTACCTTCTGTGCACCACCGACCATCTATCGTTTCCTCATCAAGGAAGACCTTTCACAATATGATTTCAGCAGTCTCGAATATTGTGTTGTGGCAGGTGAACCTCTTAATCCTGAAGTTTATGAGAGGTTCCTGGAGTTCACCGGCCTTAAGCTCATGGAAGGCTTCGGGCAGACCGAGAGCATTGTAAGCATTGCTACTTATCCGTGGATGGAGCCTAAACCCGGTTCAATGGGTAAACCTTCACCCGAATACGATATCGAACTTTTGAACCTTGATGGCAAGATGTGTGATTTCGGAGAAGAGGGTGAGATCGTCATCAATACCTCAAAAGGAAAACCGGTTGGCTTGTTCGCTGGGTATCGTTCTGATGAAAAGAAGACGAACGAGGTCTGGCATGATGGTTATTACCATACTGGAGATATGGCCTGGAAGGACGAGGACGGTTATTTCTGGTTCGTTGGCAGGTCTGATGATATTATTAAGAGCTCCGGTTACAAGATCGGACCTTTCGAGGTCGAGAGTGCTTTGATAGAACATCCTGCTGTACTTGAATGTGCTATCACGGGTGTTCCTGATGATACAAGAGGTCAGATAGTCAAAGCTACGATAGTTCTTGCAAAAGGTTATGAAGCAAGTGAAGAATTGAAGAAGGAACTTCAGAACCACGTTAAGAAAGCTACTGCACCTTACAAGTATCCACGTGCTGTGGATTTTGTTGATGAGCTTCCCAAGACCATCAGCGGTAAGATCAGGCGTGTTGAGATACGAGACCACGATGAAGGAAAGAACTGATAAAGATCATAGAACGTTTCAGGATCATAATAATTCCTGAAACATATTTAAATGCTCGAATAATTCAATGGATAAATCTTTTAATTTGGAGTTTATCTATTTACTACAGGTTGATATCATGTCTGAAAATAGTGAAAATATGAAACCTTATCCGCAGCTTAACAATCTTGAATGTAAGGGCTGTGAAAGATGTATCCCTGCATGTCCAAAAAGTGTTCTGTTCATGAGCGAACACATCAATGAACGCGGTTATCATTATGTTGAATACAAGGGTGAAGGTTGTACAGGATGTGGAAATTGCTACTACACCTGTCCTGAGACACTGGCTATTGCAGTGCACATCCCTATAAAGGAAGAATAAGCCCGGAAAGTGAGGTAAAATTATGGCTACACAATTGATCAAAGGTAACTCAGCTGTCATTATTGGCGCTTTATATGCCGGATGCGACTGTTATTTCGGTTATCCGATAACTCCGGCAAGTGAGATCCTCCATGAAGCTTCCCAGACATTCCCGAAGCTTGGAAGGAAATTCGTACAGGCGGAATCAGAGGAAGCCGCTATTAATATGGTCTATGGAGCGGCATCTGCCGGTCATAGGGTCATGACCGCATCATCAGGTCCTGGTATGAGCTTGAAACAGGAAGGTATCTCATATCTTGCAGGAGCTGAATTGCCCAGTGTCATCGTTGATATTATGAGAGCAGGTCCGGGTCTTGGTAATATCGGTCCGGAACAGGCCGATTATGCTCAGGTTGTAAAAGGCGGAGGACATGGAAACTATCGAAATATTGTACTTGCACCTAATTCCGTTCAGGAAATGTGCGATCATACGATAAAGGCTTTCGAACTGGCAAGCAAATACCGCAATCCTGTTGTCGTTCTTGCTGATGGTGTGCTCGGACAGATGATAGAACCCCTTCATTTCCCTGACGAGGCTATAACACCTGTCATTGATGAATCCTGGGCTGTATGTGGTACAAAGGAGACAAAGGAGAATCTTGTTACGTCTATCTTCCTGGATTTCGACAAACTTGAGGATTTCAACTATCAGCTTCAGGAGAAGTATGAGACGATCAAGGAGAACGAGACCGTTCATGAAGAGTACATGACAGAGGATGCTTCTATTGTTCTTGTTGCGTATGGTATAAGCAGCAGGATCTGTCATTCAGCTGTAGAGGTTGCAAGACGAGAAGGTCTCAAGGTAGGATTGTTCCGTCCTATTACATTGTTCCCATTCCCTGAAAAGGAGCTTAAAGGTATTGCTGATTCGTATGACTGTACTTTTATCGCAGTCGAAATGAGCAACGGTCAGATGATGGAAGATGTAAAACTTGCTATCGAGTGTAGCAGACCTGTTGAACTGGTCAATCGCTTGGGTGGAAATTTAATAACACTGGATCAGGTCATGGAAAAGATCAGAGAAGTTGCTTCAAGGGAGGCATAAAAATGGCAGAGAAGATCATTGGAAAACCGGCAGCAATTTATGACGAGTTCTCAAGAAAAGGGGGAGCTGCACCGACTGCAACCCACTATTGCCCGGGATGCGGACATGGTATCATTCATAAGCTCATCGGTGAAGCTATGGATGACCTTGGAATCCAGGACAGGTCCGTCATGATAAGTCCAGTTGGATGCGCTGTATTTGCTTATTACTACTTTGATTGCGGAAACCTTCAGGTAGCACATGGACGTGCGCCTGCTGTGGGCACCGGTATTTCAAGGGCACAGGACAACGCCGTGGTCATCTCATATCAGGGCGATGGTGACCTTGCTTCAATTGGTCTTAATGAAACCATGCAGGCTGCGAACCGTGGTGAGAAGATGGCAGTCTTCTTTGTGAACAATACT
>NZ_JAUVEY010000106.1:0-7709 GCF_030594565.1 Methanococcoides sp. | reverse complement strand
AACGTTCCCACTGGAAGGACCGGGTATGAAAAAGCCGTATTCCTTAAGTTTAGCGTTCAGGTCCTTATGGATCACCCCGGGCTCAACGACCACATACAGATCCTCAATATGAAGCTCTTTGATAGCATTCATCCTTTGAAGGTCCATGACAACCCCAGCTGCAACAGGTACACTGTGTCCGCAAAGAGCAGTTCCTGCACCCCTGGGCACTACAGGGAAGAGAAGCTCATTTGCAAGTTTCACTACTCCTGCCACCTCTTCAGTGTTCTTTGGCCTGAGGACAGCATCAGGCATGCTGCGGTGTATTCCGGCATCTGTGGAATAGGCATACAGTTCCGCTGTGGTCGTGCGGATATTCTCATCCCCCACAACCTCCCGTAGCCTGTTGATGATCTGTTTTTCCATTGTTACTCCTGTTCATTCAATAAGTGGAATAGTAAGACTCCCCTGAGGAAGGATTATCGCATAAGGTTCTTTCCCCTCTGCTTTTATAGTAGCCACCGCTTTATCAAAAGCCTTCTGTATGCTTTCCTGAGGCTCAAGTTTTGCCCGGAGCAGTATTTCGTCATCAAGGTCAGAGACCGCCCACATCTTCGCCATTGTACCTATCTGTGCCATCCTCGCAGCCTTGTGGAAACCAAGCTTATAACACTGCGAGGTCTTTTCCATGACATCCTCACATGTAGCAGATGAACTTAGCAGGTTCAGGAAAGTGTCCTCCCCCACCCCATCACGGCATTTAGAGACCATGATGATAATACCCCCATCCTCAAGAGCAAGCCTTCCGTTCTCAAGAGCTTTCTGCGACTGGTAAAGATCGATATCCATTGGATACGGAGCAGCAGTCAGTACGATATTACCTTTTTTAGTGGCACTGGTGCAGAATACCTCATTTGCCTTTTCCACAGCTGCATCAAATGACTTGAAAAGATCCCCTGCTGCCATGGCATAAAGTCCATGGTCCGCAGTCAGTATCGTCTGTATGGAAAATATATTGAGGTCATTAAGAACTGCCATGGCATCGGTCATATCCTCTGCCACAGGATTGCCCTCAAGAGCGAGGGACTGGGCTTTATTTGAAAGAGCATGCTTGTGGTTCATCTCGATCGTCTTAAAACCAGCAACTCCGGGAAGAAAGGCTTTCCTTCCACCAGTATACCCTGCAAAATAATGCGGTTCGACACTACCGATAACAAGGATGTTCACGGCTTCCCTTACCATCTTATTGATGTACATCTCTGTGCCGTTAGAGGAGACACCAAGATATTCCATATCCTCATCTTTTCTTGCATCGTGGACATAGATGGAATCTTTGAACTCATCATACAGGTTTCCGAAAATGAATCTGAACTCATCTTCGGTGGGCCCCCTGTGGGCACCTGTGGCAACTATGAACTTCACATCAGGATGGGAACGTAAGGTATCCTGCACTTCCTCAAGAACCCGAGCAGTAGGCGTAGGCCGTGTGGCATCATTTACTATAACAAGTATTTTATCGGCATTGTTCGCAAATTCCTCGAAGGGTTCTTTTTCAACAGGATCGGAAAGAGCTTCTAAAATTATGCTTGACTCATCCCCTACTTCTGGTTCGTTGGGGGATAAGACCTCATGAGGAATGGTCACATCGATATCAACAAAGTCTTTTCCGTAGGGGATCTTTACATTCATTCTTATTGCTCCTTTTATAATATTTTTGAACTTTGTGGTGTATATGAACCATTGTAAGTGAATTTAGTATAAAAATGCTAGGGAAATGAGGAATTATTGAATAGGGAACTGTTAGGCAAAGAATTTCTACAAAACCCTAATTTAAAAAAGATAAAGGTGAGCAAAACTCAAAGTTCGCTCAACTCAACGACCCGTACATCCGGCACTACATCCCTGAACATATCCACAGTTCCCGGATGACAGGTAAAATAAAGCACCTGATTCGACAAGCTCAGCTCATTGATAGAACTGATCGCATTCCTGCTACGTACCGGATCGAAATTCACAAGAATATCATCGAACACTATAGGCAAAGACTCGGAATGCTTACCAAGCTCCTTAATGAAGCCGAACCTCAAAGCAAGATAGAGCTGTTCGGCCGTACCCCGACTTAATTCAATTATATCCTTACGTTTTCCGGCCCCATCTTCAACAAAAATATCAGAAGAACCAAGTGGAGAATACAACCTTTCATACTTCCCGCCAGTAATGTTGGAAAAGAACGACTGCGCCTCAGTAATAACATCCGGCTGCCTTTCCCTTTCATACCTCTCCATTGCCTTTGAAAGTATATGTTGTGCAACAGAATATGTTGCCCACTCCCTTGACCTCTCATTAAGCCCTTCCTTAAGAGATTCAAGTTCCAGCCGCAATGCAGAACCTTCATTATAACCCTCAAACTGCCTGATCTGGTTCCTGATACTTCCCTTCTCATCGCTTAAAGACTCAAGCTCATCATCGATCTCACCGATCAAACCGACAGCTTCGATCTCTTGTGCCTTCAAGACATCAAATTTTGAACAATTGAGCTCATCCACGATCTTCAGATGTTCATCATCATTTCCGGAAAGCTTCCTCACATGCGACTCAGCTACCTCATAACCATTTCTTGCTCGAACAAGCTCATCCCAGACCTTCGCATTACTGACAAACTCATCCTCAGCCTCAGAAAACCCTTCCTTAAGAAGAACGGACATCTCGCTCAAATTACCCAAATGCTTACCCTCAGCATCCTTAAGACTGAACACAAGTCCATCCAGCTCCAAGATCAGAGCATCCAACCTGTTCTTCTCACTTAACGCCTTTTCAACATCATCCCGAAGAAGCTCCAGTTCCGTATCAAAACCAAGCCCAGACTCCTTTCTTTCACAAACATCAAGGACCGAACGGATCTTGTTCTCATACACAGTTATAGAATCAGCATAAGATCCTATCTTATCGGACATATCCTTGATCTTATCCAGTACCTCATAACAATTCCTGATCGAAGTGAAAATATCAAGGATGCTCTCGGTCGTCATCTCAGAAGAAAGGCCATACTTTGCAAGCCACTCCTTCCATCTATCCAAAACAATATCCCTTTCAGCTTCCTTTTCCTTAAGATCGACAGTCAGCACATCTGAACGGGCAACCAATTCATCGAGGTCCTTTTTGATCTGTTCCACTTTCCCGGTCTTCGCAAATTCCGCATTCACATCATCCCGCAACTTCAGAACATCCTGATCAATGGAACGTCCCGAATCCTCAAGCTCACACATATCAAGCAGTTCCCGAGCATCCGCCTCGAACTCTTCAACAGAACTCTCGCACCTTAATAGCTGAGACAGAATATCACCTATGAAAACAAGCTTATCCTTCCCCTCTCGAACAAGAGCAAACTTATCAGGCATGTCCCCAGGAGCAATATCTATATCCAGATCACATGAAATGAGCCACTCTTTCCACTCGGCTTGAATTTCCTTATGGAACTCCCTCATATCGTCAATGTTTGATTCAAGCGAAACATACTGTTCAAGGGATGTGAGCCTTTCCTTCTCGAATCCATCCCTCTGCGATCTAAGCTCAGAAACCGACCTAATACCAAGAGCATATTCCTTAAGCTCATCATACCTATCTTCAAGTACGAACCTTTCAGGTATATCTTCGAAATCACAGGAGACAGCATCAACCAACATCTGTTCCCTTATAGACCGAATTTCCTGCACAACCTGCTCTTTTGCATTTCCTGATCGAGCACCCCCCACATCATTTGCAGGAAGTGTTACACTTTTACCTGCATTCCTCACAGACACAGAATAGATGACTGCCACAATGAACAGACCAATACATGCAACGATACCTCCCTGCAATTCATTATACACATAACCAGCCACAAGCCCAGCAACACCCATCCCTGCAAAGACCCCTGTAGGCCATATCGGCATCTTCTGGTTTATTGCAACAGGCATTTGCCCCATCATTGAAGCAAAATTCTCATCTCTCTCTAAAGACTTAAGGTCGATCTCCTTCTCCTTAAGAGAAGAGTATCGTGACTGTAAGCTCTTCAAAGATGCAAGCATCTTGTGAAGCTCAGCCTCAGGAATATGCATATCAATTGCATTTATCTTAGTATCGATCTCATCTATACTGCCATCGATCCTGACAATGTCATTCTTTGACCATTCAAGCTTTGCTTCCAGGTCATGGATATTCAATTCCGTATCATTAAAACCATCCTTCATGGCACTAACAGGATCCCTCACACTGCTGGAAATATCGAAGTTTTCCAATACGGATTCATCCCACTTACTTCCAATATCCCCCAATAAATTAGCAAGTTCTTTCTTTTTACCATCAAGCTTGATCCTGTGAGAGATTATTTGTTCAGTATTGGAACGATATCCCACCACACGATCTGCCATATTCAGAATTGCAGACCGTTGCATCAGTATCTTGCCATAAACAGCGTCTTGCGTTCGGTCCTTTTTCGAGATAGAATCCTCAATAGATTTGAGCTCCTGACGCATGACCCTTATATCATCATCCATCTCATTTATTTCACCGTGACGTTTGCGTACATCATCTATTGCAGGTATGGATATGTCGAACCCATTCAACTTCTCCTCATCCCACTCAGGTCCAATCACCTGAAGCATGACCCCAAGTCTTTTCATTTCCCCTTTCAACGAAACCTTCAGGTCTTGGAGCTCAACTATTTCAGCCCTGTATTTCCCGACACCTTTGCCCAACTCGAATATAACATCCTTCTGTGCAAGCAGAAGGTCATCAACCACAATATTGCCCTGTTGCGTCCGGTTCCTTTCAATGGAACTGTTCAGTTCAGCAATGCTTTCATCGATATCCTTTATCCTCTCTTTGATGCTCTCATATCGATTAAGCCCATTCTCAGGAAAACTTTCAAGCTTAGGAAGCTCTTCGAGTTTGCTGGCATGTATCTGAAGTTCTACCCAATCATCCCACACCGACAAAAGAGCCTTTATATGTTCCTGCTTTTCCAAAAGAGCTGACTTTTTTTCCTTGAGCTCACTTATCTTTTTTTCCGTATCCCCGATATCACTATGCAACAGATCATAGGTATATTGTCCATCTTCGATATCCTTTATGTTCTGCTCGATATTATTGATCCCAGTAAAAAGAGTATTTATCAATGGTTTCTTTCCAGATGGTTTGAACAGGTCCCCTTTTTTAGTATCACAAAATCGTTGAATGGAAGAGATAGAAGCAGCACCAATACCAGTCCCTGCACTATACAGTTTCCCGCTGATGGACTCTCCGTTCAGCCTGTTGAAATCCTGTAGTTCGTCCAGACCAAAAGCATAGACATTCTCAAAAACATCCTTGTCCGCATTGCCAAGTAACTTTCCAAGTTCTGCCTCACCTTTGATGGTACCGTCTGGAAGATAGACGTTCAGCCCATCCTTTGCATATCTTTCTAGGGTGTAATTAGCCCCGTCATCCCCGTAAACCGAAAGTCTTCCGCCATGCAGTCCACCCTTGAACGGAGGATAATGGTTGCACTTGCTTCTCTTATCCGGGAAACCAAACAGCATCCTCCTTATGAATGAAAGCAAAGTGGATTTCCCGGCTTCGTTTTTACCATGGAGCACAGTCAATCCTTCACCCAGATCATTAATGGAAAGATCATTGAACTTTCCAAACCCGTCTATGTTCAGATCAGTTATCCTCATACTCACCCTCCGGGATCAATTTATTCAGAAGTAACTCTTCTGCATTCCTTGCGATACTGACAAGTTCCTCATCATCAAATGACCTTAGAACATGTCTTATTTTCCCTTTTCCAAAAAGAGAATGTAAAGGTTCATCAAGTTCTTTAAGATCACCACAATCAGAACAGATCTCATCGGTTATGCTCAATATATCGGAAATGAAATTATCTCTGCTTAAAAGGTTCTCGCGCTCGAACGGGAAAGATGTTTCGTCCTTCAATCTTTCTATCCAGACCGAACCCGGACCAATATTATAGTTTTCCCGCAGATGTTGCACAATATCGTTCAAAAAGTCCTCTTTTATCAGAAGTCGTTTTAATTGGCTTCTGCCCTGAAGTCTGAACCTGCAGATAACATACCTGCCCTCTGCAATCTCAGAAAGCTTATCCATCTTATCTTCCAGTGCTCCGATCAGATCAGCTTCCGTTTCAAGCTCTTCTACAGATATTTCCTCGATGTACCATCGAACAGAATCCACAGGTACAAAATCGACCTTTGTATCACCTTTTTCATTCACTTCCACTAACATGCATCCCCGCTCCCCCAATTCCCCAGGATCCCTTCCCTGCGGATTGCCGGAATAGACGATGTAAGGATCGGTTGTCATTACCTGCGGATAATGTATGTGGCCAAGTGCCCAGTAATCATAATCTGATCCTTTAAGGTCCTGCATAGTACACGGTGCATAAGGGTCATGACCTTCACCTGAACCCACCGTGCAGTGGAGCATCCCTATAGTGAATGGAGAACCCGGCTCCTTTTGTTGAAAACGTTTTGCAAGATTTTCCTGAATGTTCTTTGTGCGGTAACTGATCCCATTGATGGTAGCGACCACTTTGCCGTTCTTTTCCACAAAAACGCTTTCTACATCATCCCCACTGAAAACTTTAACATTATCAGGCCATTCCAGACTTGCAGACCATCCATTCAAAGGATCATGATTCCCATGTGTAATGTATGTTGCAATGCCTGCTGCTGAAAGCCTTTTAAGTCCTTCGAGAAATTTTAGCTGGGCATAAAGACTTTTGTCGGCACTATCGTATATATCGCCGGAAATTAAAAGAAAATCAGCATTCTTTTCAATGCAAGTGTCAATGATATTGTTGTAAGCAGCAAATGTAGCCTTTGTCATCACATCACTTAATTGCGGATTTATCTCTGAAAGCCCATGGAAAGGACTGTCCAGATGAAGGTCCGCTGCGTGTACAAAGATGAAATTGTCATTATCTTTGGGTTTTGAGCTTTTTTTTGCGGTCATGTGAAGAACCTTTCAGAAATTTTCTAATATTATTAGATAGATGATTATTATTTAAAAGTTATGAAATTGTGCCAGGCAGAGTGACAGTAAACGAAAACCTTCGGCGGTACATCAGAATACATGAAAAGCCTATATTATTGCTCCCACCTTACTTCCTGATATTATATTGACCAGTTGGCGAATATAGTTCTTTGTGGGGTGTAGCGACTCGAGGGAACATGTATCCCATTAAGATGATAAGTTTCGAGAACTTCAGCCAAAGTTCACATCAATGTTATCATATCTTTAACTTTGCGAGCAAAAAAGAGTTTAGGGACACCAATGAAATTTCTACAGAGCCGATAATACATTTACCAGAATGACTGAAGCAGCTGCCCCATGCACATTAGAAATTGTTAATCTAACCATCGGCTATAAGCAAGAACGTCAAAAGCCCAAGATTCCCTTTATATTGTTTATGGCATGCAGATAACCAAGTATTGAGGATCGATAACCAAAACAAAAAAATAAAAATACACTTCGACAACATTATCGAAGTGCTACTAAATTGGTATTAGATCCTTCGTCTCCTGAAACCGATAGATATGGCACCAACTGCTAATATGACCAACACGCTGCCTAAAATATCAGCACCGGAGAAGGATGTAGACGACGAGGCTGAATCACTTGTTGTGGATTCTTTTGTCATTTCATACCCTTCAACGTAGTTGTCTGGTGTGTTTTGCTGAGAAGACTCT
>NZ_JAUVEY010000146.1:0-5366 GCF_030594565.1 Methanococcoides sp. | reverse complement strand
CCTTGCCGGAATGGCACCTGCTCATGTATATTATTCCGTTGCATATTATACGTATCCGAACGCTCCGACCATGAAAGAAAAGCAGTGGCTGGCTGCAGACCTTATATTTGACCTTGATGCAGACCATATCCCGGGAGCACCGAATTCATATTCTGATATGCTCGACCATGTCAAAAAGGAGACATTGAAGCTCTATGACCTCCTGACGGACGATTTCGGATTCAAGGAAGAAGATATCGGTGCAGTATTTTCAGGAGGAAGAGGATATCATTTCCATATAAGTGATCCGCGTGTACTTTCACTTGAAAGTGCAGAAAGAAGGGAGATCGTGGATTATATCAGCGGAAGAGGACTGAACCTTGATAAAATATTTGTAAAAAAAGGCATTAGCGGAGATGCTGGGAGTGAAAGGGCCACAATGAACGTCTTCCCTTCCGAAGATGACGGAGGTTGGGGTGGAAGGATAAACCGTCACATGATAGCATACCTGAGATATCTTGCAGCAAAGGAAGATGCTATAGAGCTATTCACCGGATTTGACCGAATCGGGAAAAAAACTGCTAAGAAGATAGTGGAGATATTAAGGGACGAGACCCAGGTAGATCTGCTCAAAAAAGGAAATATGGAAGCTTTGTCACGTGTGAACAAGGATATTATACAGACACTTGCCGAGCGATCGGTCACAGAACTGTCTGCAAGTGTGGATGAGCCGGTCACAGGAGATATAAAGCGCCTTATTCGCCTTCCGGGATCGCTGCATGGGAAATCGGGGATGCGTGTCACATCGTTGTCCATCTCACAGCTTGAGGAGTTTGACCCATTGAACGATGCCATTGTTTTTTCGGACAAGCCGGTAAAATTAAAAGTGATAAGACCTTTTGCCGTACAGATGAAAGGTAAGGACCTCCATGTTGAGGAAGGTGTGCAGGAACTACCGGAATATGCAGCGATCTACCTAATGTGCAGAGGTGCAGCAGAATATGGACCGTAATGAGCTTAAGAGCATACTCCGTGAAGAGAACAGTTCCGCATTAAGAGGATTACCCCATGGGTTCTATGGCCTTGTGGACAAGTATATCCATGAACTGGAAGGAGAGATAAGGCAGATAAGTAACCAGCGTTCTCCCGAATCGAAGATCCTTGAAGATGAGCTTCAAAGTGCCATCAACGATGTGGAGACCATATTCATCAGGCGCATACGCAAAATAACATCGAGGGCGACTTCGAATGCGTTTTCAAGCAGCCCACCAAAGCAGGACCTTGACAAGCTCCTTCCTGAGGAGCAGAAGGTCTATGAAGCAACCCTTTTTGCAATACAGGTCGCAAGAGGAGAGTTGCTGGAACCTATACTGGATCCGACAGCAAGTTCTAATGCAGAGAAGGTAGAAACAAGGATACAGGAAGCGAACAATGTTGCTACAGATACTGTCAAAGAGAGACAAAAAGTAGCAGTCGCAGAAATTCCTGCCGTTATTGAAGACAATGGAAAGTCAGAGATAGCCAAAAGGAATATAAATGAAGAATACTTTGTTGTCCGAATATTGAAAGACCTACCGACATTTAATGCCGTAGATAAACGAAATTATACTACTCATGCAGAAGATGTTGTTGTTTTACCCGCAATGAACGCAAACGTTCTGGTAAAACGAGGCGCAGCTCATCTTATTACAAAGATAATAAATTCAAATTGATAGAAGGTGTAAATAATGAAAATTCCAAAGAGGTTCAGAACTTATTGCCCATCCTGCAAAACACACACTGAACACATTGCAGAAAGAGTGAAAAAAGGCAAAGCATCGGCAATGACACATATCGCAAGGCAGAAGAAGAGACAGACCGGTATCGGAAACAGTGGTAAGTTCTCAAAGGTCCCTGGAGGAGACAAACCTACAAAGAGAGTATCACTTAAATACCGCTGCGCAACTTGCAACAAGTCCCATCAGAGACCATGTTTCAGAGCAAAGAAATTCGAGTTTAAGGAATGAGAATCATGACAACCCCTAAAAGCAGATTTTTACGTGTAAAATGTAACGACTGTTCTAACGAACAGGTGATCTTTGGTAGTGCAAGCCGCAAGGTAAACTGCCTTGTTTGTGGAAGAACACTCGCGGAGTCTACCGGCGGAAAGTCAACAATAACAACACATATCCTGGAAGTCCTTGAATAAAGGGTGTAGAATGGATAATAATAATTGGCCAGAAAGCGGCGACTTTGTAGTTTGTACTGTAAAGAACGTAGTCGACTTTGGGGCCTACACCACTCTTGAGGAATATGGAGGCAAGGAAGGATTCATCCATATCTCCGAAGTCAAAGCCGGCTGGGTAAAATATGTTCGTGACTACGTCAGGGAAGGACAGAAGATCGTCTGCAAAGTGCTGAACGTAGATCCAAACCGACGCCACATCGATCTTTCATTGAAAGATGTGAACGAGCACCAGAAGCGTGCAAAGATACAGGACTGGAAGAACGAGCAGAAAGCTACAAAATGGCTTCAGTTCGTAGCAGAGGACATGGGCACCAGTCCGGAAGAGATGGGAGCTGTAACAGCTACTCTGTCGGATGAGTTTGGAAGTTGCTACATAGCTTTTGAAGAAGCTGCCATTAATGGCGAAGAGGCTTTCGAAGGCATTGCTATTAGCAAGGAACTCGCTGAAAAGATAGTCAGTATCTCTCAAGAGAATATTAAACTTCCATTCGTAGATATCGCAGGATATGTGGACCTTACAAGCAATCTTCCTGATGGGATAGAAGTAATAAAGAAAGCATTGAAAGCAGCAGCAAAGGTCAAAATGGACGATGTAAGAGTAGATGTCACTTACACCGGCGCACCAAGATACAGGATCAAGGTAATCGCACCAGAGTACAAGACCGCTGAAGCTGTTTTGAAGAAGGCTTCTGAAAAAGCTATCGAAACTATTGAGAAGAAGGGCGGAAAAGGTATTTTCCACAGACATATAGAAACAGCAAAGGCGTGATTTTCATTGGGAAATAAGCTTCGAAGATGCACCCAATGCAATATTTATACGCTGAAAGACAACTGTCCGGAATGTGGTGAGAGCTCAGGCAATCCCCTTCCGGCACGATTTTCTCCACTTGATCCTTATGGGAAATATAGACGAATCTCTAAAAAACGGGAGATGGAACATGCGTGAAACAACCGTAATTCGCCTTAAGGAAGATATCCGACTGGAGAATGCCACACTTCTTGTAGGACTCCCCGGAGTCGGGCATGTAGGTAAACTTGTTGTTGACCACCTTATTGAAAAGCTCGATGCTGAAAAGGTATTTGAGATATATTCCCCCCATTTTCCACCACAGGTAATGGTGAACGAAGAGAGTACTGTCAAACTCGTCAATAACGAGATATATGTTTGCAAAGCTAACGGAAATGATATAGTACTTCTTGCAGGCGATCATCAAAGCACTAGCACAGAAGGACATTACGAGCTAGGTACAATTTACATTGACATTGCTGAAGAACTCGGAGTGAAAAGGATATTCACCCTTGGCGGCTTCCCCACAGGTCAATTGACACATACTGATGAGGTCATGGGCGCTTCCAATGATCTGGAAATGGTGACAGAACTCAAAGAGTATGAGGTCACATTCAAACCAAACGAACCCGGAGGAGGTATCGTTGGCGCTTCCGGACTTTTGCTCGGACTTAGCATGTTCAAGAACATCAAGGCAGCGTGCTTGATGGGACTTACTTCAGGATACCTTGTCGATCCAAAAAGTGCACAGGCACTTCTGGCATTACTTAGCAAGATACTTGGCATCGAAGTAGATGTAAGCGAACTCGAAGAAAGAGCTAAGGAAATGGAAAAGATCGTTGCAAACCTGGTGGAAGCAAAACAACAGGAACAGCAGCAGCAGCAACCGGAAATGTTGAGAGACACTGCCACAGATGAAGATCTAAGATACATCGGGTGAGCTGGTCTAATGCAGATCAATGCTGATCTCCACCTTCATTCAAAATATTCCATGGCATGCTCCAAGAATATGGAGCTGTCAACAATTTCTATTGAAGCAAGGAAAAAAGGAATTGACCTTGTTGCCACCGGGGACTGCATTCATCCAAAATGGCTTGAGGAAATTAAACGAGCCGCTACGGACAATGAGACTATTTCTATCAATGGTACTCATTTCATACCTACAACGGAAATTGAGGATAAGGACCGCGTACACCACCTTTTGATCCTGCCATCCATCTCCAAGGCCGAAGAACTGGCAGAGGCCATGTCGAAATATGGAAACCTCGCCGTTGATGGTCGTCCCACGGTGCGCCTTGACGGCTGCGAGATAGCACAGATAGCAAAGGACGTGGGTGCCCTTATTGGCCCCTGCCATGCCTTCACACCCTGGACAGCCCTTTATGCATCTCACGATTCCCTTGATAGCTGCTATGGGGACATGACGGAATACATATCATTCCTCGAACTCGGATTAAGTGCAGACAGCGATTATGCGGATCGCATAAGCGAGCTGCACAGACTTACTTTTCTCACGAACTCCGATGCACATTCCCCCTGGTCCAACAAGCTCGCACGCGAATTCACGAGATTCAAGGTCCCGAGCATCGATTTTGAAGGACTTGAAAAAGCAATACTACGCAAGGAAGGATACAAAGCAACCCTGAACGTAGGATTCTTCCCGGGAGAAGGAAAATATAACGAATCCGCGTGCATCAAATGTTACACCCATTATACCCACGAGGAATGCATAAGACAGAACTGGAGATGTCCTGAATGCAGAGGACAGATCAAGAAGGGAGTTCAGGACAGAGTGAACGAACTTGCAGACCTCGATAGCCCACAACATCCCGACCACCGTCCTGATTACATACACCTTGCCCCCCTTGCTGAAATAATAATGATGGCGCTCGGACATGCCAGCATCACCACAAAAGGTGTGACTTCCGCATGGACAGCCCTCATAGAAAGATTCGGCAACGAGGTCGCAGTCCTTCTTGATAGCAAAAACGAACAGCTTGGCATAGTAGACCAAAGAATAGTGGATGCCATAATGGCATTCAGAAACGGTGAAGTGATAATTCGTCCTGGCGGCGGCGGAGAATACGGCCACATAGAGCTACCAAGCCCAAAGGAAGATGGAACGGAACCACAAAGCCAGAATGAAACAAAAGCCCAGAGTTCCCTTTTCGATTTCTGATAGCCTTTACGAATGGAGCGTAATAAAGAAACCACGACATTTAGTCGCGGGAGTGGTCACGACACATATATATTCAATTAACACTATCAAACAGAACAGTGCCGAGGTGGCAGAGCGGACTAATCCAACGGTGTATTTATGCCGCGGAGTCTAAACGCGGCAGGCTCGAGACCTGTTTCTCCTAACGGAGTGCT